>USCK01000005.1 GCA_900553205.1 uncultured bacterium
AGAAGTTGGAGTTATTGACCTTCACGACAAAATTATAGTTCGTGATGAAAATGGTAAGAGAATTGAAACAACTGCAGGTAGAATCATCTTCAACGAAGCAGTTCGTTCAGCTCTTGTGTAGGTTAAGTTAAAATAATATTAAAGGGAAATATAGAAAATGGAAAACACATACGCACATACAAAACAAATTCCAGAGTTTATTAATAAACAGATGGATAAAGGTGGCTTGAAAAACCTTCTTTCTCAAATCTATTTGGAATACGGTGGTGCTAAAACTGCTGAACTTGCAAATACTTTGAAGAATTTAGGTTATAAATATGCTACTAAATCTGGTGTTACTATTTCAATTGCAGACCTTTCAGTTCCTGCAACAAAGAAAGATTTGTTAAAAGCTGCTGAAGAAGAAATTGAAAAATCAACACACAGATATTTAAAAGGTGAAATTACAGAAGTTGAGAGATATACAAAGGTTATTGATACTTGGTCAGAAACAACTTCAAAATTAACAGATCAAGTAGTAGAGAACTTTGATAAATTAAACCCTGTTTATATGATGGCATTCTCTGGTGCGAGAGGTAACTTATCACAGGTATCACAATTAGTTGGTATGCGTGGTTTGATGGCTGACGCACAAGGTCAAATCATCGACTTGCCGATTAAATCAAACTTTAAAGAAGGTCTGTCTGTTACTGAGTACATTATTTCATCTTACGGTGCTCGTAAAGGTCTTGTTGATACTGCGTTGAAAACAGCCGATTCAGGTTATTTGACAAGACGTTTGGTTGATGTAGCTCAAGATGTTATAATCAGAGATACTGATTGTGGTGGTGATAAATACATCAATATGAAACCTATTATGGACGGTGATAATGTAATTGTTCCATTAATTGATAGATTATTGGGTAGAACTGTTGCAGAAGATATTTTTGATACTGACGGAACTACTTTGTTGGTTGAAAAAAATAAAACTATGGACAGAAACGATATCAAGAAAATTTCACACCTTGATTTGAAAGAACTAAAAGTAAGATCAGGTTTGACTTGTAGTCTTGAATACGGTGTTTGCCAAAAATGTTATGGTTGGGCAATGACAACTCAAAAGCTTGTTGATGTTGGTGAAGCAATCGGTATTATCGCAGCTCAATCAATCGGTGAACCTGGTACACAGTTGACAATGAGAACATTCCACACCGGTGGTGTATTCAAAGGTGCTGGTGCTATGAAGACTGTCGAAACTATTGAAGCTGGTACAGTTTCTTCTAAATTAAAAACAAGAGAATTAAGAACTCGTCACGGTGATGTTGTAAATGTTGCAATATTCGAAGGTGATGTAGAAGTTAAAGGCGCTAAATTTAACAAAAAATACCATATTCCTGCAGGTGCAATTTGCCACTTTACAGATGGTATGGAAGTTAAAAAAGGCTACAAACTTGCTGAGTTCGACCCTGTATCATCAGGTGACGGTTCTCGTTTGACAGAAAAAGCTACAAAAGATATCACATCTGATGTTTCAGGTGAAGTATATTTTGAAGACTTTATCGTTGACGAAAAGAAAGACCGTCAAGGTAATATTTCAAGAATCGCAAACAAATCAGGTATTGTTTGGGTAATCGGTGGCGATGTTTATAACCTTCCTGGTGGTTCAAAAATCTTAGTTAAAGACGGTCAAAAAGTTAAAGAAGGCGAAGAACTTGCTGAAACTATGATGATTTGTGAACATGGTGGTGAAGTTCGTTATGGTGCTGATTTAGTTACCGAAGATGTAAAAGTTGACGGTCAAAAAATTAAAAAGATTGTTCAAGGTAAAGAATTGACAATCGTTATTGCATCCTTAATTCCTTCAAATGCTACTTTCGAACAAACTAAGAAAGAACAATTATGGACAGTTGAAGAAACTGATGAAAAATACATTGTAAAAGCTCCTGTAGATACAACTGTTGAAAACGGTATGGTTATTGCAGAGCTTGTTGATGATGAATATTCAGTTGAATCTTCAGGTGAAATCAGATACTTAGGTGTTGAAGTTGATGATAACCAAATCATTACAACTCCTGGTAATGTAGTATTCATTCCTGAAGAAATTCATCAAATCAACAAAGATGCAACTTTGAAAATGGTAGAAAACGGAACCTTCGTTACTGCCGGTACAGAAGTTGTGAAAGATGTTTACTGTCACTTAGACGGTATTGTTGAATTCAAAGAATTCAATGATGTAATCCACGAAATTACAATCCGTCCTGGTGAAGTTCATTCATTAGCAAACATCAATGAATTAAAAGTTGATGAAGGTGCCGTTATTACAAAAGGTACTGTAATCGCAGAAGGTATCAAAGCAAAAGAAACTTCTATTGTATCTATAATGGAATCTGACTTTGATGATTTAGATATTGATGATTTAGATGAAGAAATTGATACAACATTGGGTCTTGACGAAGAAGCTTTAGATGAAAAACCTATCCAAATCCTTGTTCGTCCAGTTCAAGTTCTTGATATCAAACCTAAAAATGTTTCTATCAAGTTCAATACTTCTGATGAATTGATTGATATCGTTCCTGTAACTCAGTTACAATACAAAGACGGTGCTAGAGTTAGAAACCTTGACGGTGCTGCATTAACAAGAACAAGTTTAGTTCTTCAAATGCAAGGATATTTATCACACCTTAAAGGTTTGGTAGAACTTGATAAAGATAATCAATTAAAGATTGTTGTATTAGAAACTTTGATTGTTCGTCGTGAATTAGAAGGTAATTCAAAGATGAACCAATCTTTACAAACAGCTTTGTTAGTTGAAAACGGTGCTGTTATTGAGCCAAAAACTCCAGTTGCAAAAACAGAAGTTTTGGCAATTAATAATGGTGTTGCATCAATTAAAACAACTGAAGGTGATATCAGAAGATTGTTATTACATTCTGAAGAATTTGAACAATCAGTTGCTATAAAAGGCAAAGCTACTGTAAAAGAAGGTCAATTTGTAAAAATGGATTCAATTCTATCTGATGGTGGAGATGTTTCTCCTGTATCTGGTAAAGTTGTTTCTGTTGACAAATCAGGTGTTGTAATTAGAATGGGTCGTCCATATTTAATCAGCCCTGGTACTCAATTACAGGTTGATGCTCAATCATTAGTATTAAGAGGTGATATTTTAGCGACATTACTATACGAAAGACAAAAAACCGGTGACATCGTTCAAGGTTTGCCTCGTGTAGAAGAACTTTTAGAAGGTCGTAAACCAAAAGATTGTGCTATTTTAGCAGAATACGACGGTGTTGCTGAAATCGAAATTGAGGACGAAGTTCCAAGATTATTCTTAGTTTCTGATGAAGAAGGCAGAAAAGAAATTAAATTTGCAATCGATGCAAGCATCGTAGTTCAAAACAAAGAAAAGATTACAAAAGGTCAACCTTTAACAAGTGGTCCTTTGAATCCACATGATGTAATTAGACTTTGTGGCCCGGAAGCAGCTCAACAATATCTTGTAGATGAAGTACAACGTGTATATCGTTCTCAAGGTGTAGAAATTGCAGATAAACACATCGAAATCATTGTAAGACAGATGACTAAGAAGGTTAAAGTTCTTGAAGCCGGTGATACAAACTTGTTACCTGGTGAACTTATCGAAGTTCAAACTTTTGAAAATGCTAACAAAGAAGTTCGTGAAAACGGTGGTGAAGAAGCTACTTGCGAACACATGTTGTTAGGTATTACAAAAGCATCATTGAATACTGAAAGCTTCATCTCAGCAGCATCATTCCAAGAAACAACAAGAATCTTGACAGAAGCTGCAGTAGACGGTAAGAAAGACTTGTTAAGAGGTTTGAAAGAAAACGTTATTATCGGTCGTTTGATACCTGCAGGTACCGGTTTCCATCACTTGAACTTCGCTAGCGAAGAAAAAGAAAGAGAAGCTCAAAGACGTGCAGCTGCTCAACGTAATCAAGCAAGAAAACCTGCAGCAATCCTTGAAGAAATCGAAGGAATGTTCGGTTCTCCAGATTTGATTTCAGATGATACAATTATTGAATAATCAATAAGATAAATATTAAAATGCCCGAGGTAATAATTCTTACTTCGGGTATTTTTTATGCAAATAAGGTGAAGAAGTTCAGGCGAAGCTTGTTAAAGTTTCTTCGCATTTTTGTAAAAAATAATCTTATCTTTTAATAATTGTAACTAAATAGCACAAATAGCAAGCCTTAATAAGAGTGTTCCTGAGTAAACTTCTATCAAGAACAGAACTCTGTTTCGACAAAAGGCGCAGATAAAGTAAGTATATGGACGCAACAATAAGCTTAATAGTTAAAAAAAGGGATACATAAGTATCCCTTTTTTTATTAATACCTTCTCAAAATATGTATGTTATAATCTATTTGTACACATAAATAGAGGATAATTAATATGAAAATTAGAGCTAGTCACATTTTAGTTAAAACAGAAGAAGAAGCTAAAAAATTATTAGAAGAAATCAAAAATGGTGCTGATTTTGCAAAATTAGCAAGCGAACATTCTATGTGTCCTTCAGGTCGTGATGGTGGAGATTTAAGATTCTTCGGTCGTGGAATGATGGTTAAACCTTTTGAAGACGCTGCTTTTGCACTTAAAAAAGGCGAAGTTTCTGAACCTGTAGAAACTCAATTTGGTTGGCACTTAATTAAATTAACTGATATTAAAGAATAATGATAAATTTTGATTTTAAAAAAATGGGAGTTGACTATTTATTAGTCAACTCCACTAATAAATACTTATTAGAATATGTTCCAATAGAAGAAAATTCAGTAAATAAATTAACAGGTTTTACTGGAGATGTTGGTGATGCTTTGGTTTGTCCAGATGGGAAAATCTTGCTTTTTGTTGATTCAAGATTTCATATTCAAGCTGATTTAGAAGTTGATAAATCAAAGGTTGAAGTAGTAAAACTTAAACTTGGTCAAAATATAAACGAAGAAATTTGTTCAAGAATAGCTAAAAACAGTACTGTTGGTGTTGATTTAGAAAAAGTATCACAAGCAAGATTAGAAGTATTAAAAGCGTTTTTAGGTGTATTAAATTCTAAAATAAAAGCGTATTCTTCAAATGAACATTGTAGAACTGGTGAATATGTAAAAATCAATTTTGAAAACGAAAAATTATCTAAATTTGAGGATAATATTTTAATAACAAAATCAGAAGAATTGTCATATCTTTGTAATATAAGAAGTTTTTCGTTTAATTATTCAACAAAAGTTGACGGGAAATTACTTATTGTTGATAATAAGCCTTATCTTTTCACAGATTACAAAGGTAATGAACTTGATTATACAAGACCATTAAGTGAATTCAAAACTTTTATATCAAACTTAAATTGTCAAATTAAAGTAGATAAATCTTCAGTTAATGCGTTAGATTATTCATTAATAAAAAATCCTGTACCGATAGAATCACCTATAAAACAGATGAAAGCTGTAAAAACTGATGCTGAAATAAAACACATGGAATTCTGCTTTGATATGACAGATAAAGCATTGAAAGCTACTCGTGATTGGATTTATGCTACTGATAATATAACTGAATATGATATTGCAAAAGAACTAGAAAATAATTTTAAAAAATTTGGTGCAAAATCCTTGAGCTTTAAGTCGATTGTAGCTATAAATCAAAACTCAGCATTAGCGCATTATAACAAATCTGATAAAACAAATGTGATGAAAGACGGGGATTTAGTCTTGATAGATTGTGGTGCTTATTACGAAGGTGGTTTAGCCACAGATATCACAAGAGTTTTTGTTAAAGGTGAACCTAAAAAACTACAAAAAGAAGTTTATACGACAGTATTAAAAGTATTTCTAAACTGCTTCAATTATCAGATGACATCTCAAACTACAGGGTATGAGATTGATAAGTTGGCTCATCATATTTTTGACTCTAACAAAATAAAAGGATTTGAATTTTCTCATGGTTTGGGTCATGGGGTTGGAATTGGTGTACACGAAGCTCCACCAAACTTAAGCAAAAATGAGATTGCCAAAACTATCATTCAAGAAAATATGTGTTTTACTATTGAACCTGGACTTTATAACGAAAAAGAATTTGGAGTAAGACTTGAAAACACTTGTCATTTAAAGAATGGTGAAATAATTTCTTTTGCAAAAATGTGTTTTGAAAAGAAATTAATAGAGTACAATTTACTAACAGAATACGAAAAAGATATACTTGCAAATTTTGAGGTTATTTAATGGAAATTACAAGCGTAAACAATGAATTAGTAAAAGAAACAGTAAAACTTCAACAAAAGAAATATAGAGAAAACAAATTTTTACTTGAAGGATTTAAAGCCGTAGAGGAGGCTCATTTATCAGGGTTAAAATTTGAACGAGCTTTTGTAGAAAAAAATAAAAGAGGAAAATACTTGTTTCTAAATTGTGAGGTAATAGAAACTAACGAAGCTGTATTAAAGAAGATTTCTACTACAAATACTCCTCCTGAAATTGTTGCAGTTGCATATCAAAAAGAAAATAGTTTTGAGAAATTAGGGAATAAAGTCATTTTATTAGAAAATATCAGAGATTTAGGGAACTTGGGTACAATCATTAGAACTGCCGTAGCTTTTGGTATTGATTCAATTGTTTTGTATGGTGAAACAGTAGATTTGTACAACCCCAAAGTTGTTCGCTCTGCCGTTGGTAATCTGTGGAAAATCAATATTGTACAAATTAAAACTAGAGAAGAATTAAACAAATATTTTTCTGATTATGATTGCTATGGCACACTTCCTAAGGCTGAAAATAGCAAATATTTATCAGATATTCAATTTAAAAGTTCTAAAAATGTAATAATGTTTGGTTCAGAAGCCGATGGTTTATCAGAAGATTTAATAAATTTTGCTACGGATAATATAACAATAGAGATGACTAAAAATGTTGAATCTTTGAACTTAAGTGTTTCTGCAAGTATTGTAATGTATAAACTATCATTGGTGTAACAATTTATTTACAAAATCTAAAGATTTTTTATAAAAATCCGTTAAACAAAATATGGGTAGTATGGGTATCGGATTAGTTCAGTCAACATATACATTTGCGTTTTCTTTTTCCTCTATGGATTCTGAAGAAAAGGAAATTATAAAACGTCTAATGAGCTATGGAATTATGCCATCTGGGGATAAAGCAATAGATAAAGCGAAACTTCGCCAGATAGAAGAAGAAAAAGCTAAAACTGAAACTACACCTACAAATAAATACCATACAGTGAAACAATCTGAAATTGAAAAATTTGTAGAAAATAAAAAAGGTGCAAAAATTTTAGGCGATTATAATAAATTAATGATTAATTATAAAAAATATGCGTAAGTCTTTCAAAATATAGTTCGTACTTTAGTTCGTGATATAATTAATCTATGAACATTAATCAAGAATTTGATACGATTGCTGCAATTTCAACCCCTTTAGGTATGGGTGGTGTTGGTGTTATTCGAATCTCGGGTGACAAAGCTTTTGACATTATAAAACAAATATATAATAAGCAAAATTTTAAACCTAACACGATTTCTCATGGTTGGATATTAGAAAATTCCATAAAAGTAGATGAAGTTTTAGTTTTACCATTTTTTGCACCTCATAGCTATACTGGTGAAAATGTTATAGAAATTCACTGTCATGGTGGGGTAAATATTGTAAAAAAAATATTATCACTATGTTTGAATGCTGGTTGTCGTCCCGCAGAGAAAGGCGAATTCACGAAACGAGCTTTTCTTAATAAAAAAATGGACTTATCTCAAGCTGAAGCAGTTGCAGATTTAATACATTCTAAAACTCAAGATTTTGTTTCAATTTCTGCAAAAAATCTTTCTGGGGTTTTGGCAGAAAAGATAAAAACTATAAGAAAATCTATAATGGATGTGTTATCAAGAATAGTTGCAGGTATTGATTTCCCTGAAGATGTAGCAGAGCCGGAATATTCATATTTATCTGAAGAAATTTCTAAAAGCATTTCTTCGATAGAAACAATCCTAAAATCAGCTTCTACATCAAATATTATGCGACAAGGTGTTTCTGTTGCGATTGTAGGACGTCCAAATGTTGGGAAATCATCACTATTCAATACTCTTTTAAATCTAGACAGAGCAATAGTTACAGATATCGCAGGAACAACAAGAGATGTTCTAAGAGAAACTTTAGACTTTGGTATCCCTGTAACCTTAATTGATACAGCTGGTATAAGAGATGATGAATCTGTTTCTAAGGTAGAAGAAATAGGAATTGAGTATTCAAAACAGTCTTTAGATGAGGCTGATTTAGTATTATTCTTATATGACGCCTCAAAAGGAATAACTCCTGATGATGAAGTTATTTGGGATTTGGTTAAAAACAAGAATAATATCAGAATCGCAAATAAATCAGATTTGGTAGAAAATAGAACCTCTGATGCTTATTATATTTCTACAAAAACAAAAGAGGGTGTTGATGAAATTAGAGATTTAATCAAGAATAAAGTTTGTGACATAAATCCTGAATCCTTAGAATTTGCGACAAATACCCGTCAACAAGAATGTTTACGTCAAGCTAAAACATCTCTAGAAATAGCTTTGGAAGCAACTCAAAGAGAAGAGCTTCAAGACTTGATATCAATAGATATCAAATCAGCTCTACTTGCACTAGATGAATTAACAGGAGAAGTTGTAACAGACGAAGTTTTAAATAATATTTTTGATAATTTCTGCATAGGGAAATAATATCAAAAGAGGTATTATGACTTTAGAAAACAAATTAGGTATAAAAACAAATTCAGAATTAACAAGAGCTGAAGAAAAAATCAGCAAGAAAAAAGCTTTGGATTTGTTTGAACTTGGCTTATTAAATGATTTAAAGTCAGGAACTTTTGAAACTCTTTCATTTATTCATAAATATTTGTTTGAAGATATTTATGATTTTGCAGATAAAATACGTAATGTAAATATTGCTAAAGGTAATTTTCGATTTGCTCCTGTTATGTATTTGAAAGTTGCTTTAGAAAATATCGAAAAAATGCCTCAATCAAATTTTGACGAAATAATAGAAAAATATGTAGAAATGAATGTTGCACACCCATTTAGAGAGGGGAATGGTAGAAGTACAAGAATTTGGCTTGATATGATTCTTAAATCAGAAATTAATCAAGTTATAGATTGGTCAAAAATTGAAAAAGAAGATTATCTTTCTGCAATGGAAAGAAGTCCCATTAAAGATATTGAAATAAAAGTGTTATTAAAATCTGCATTAACAAAAGATGTTAATAGTAGAGATGTCTATATGAAAGGGATAGATGCTAGTTATCATTATGAAGGATATAACGAATTCAAAACAGAAGATTGTTAATAAACAATTACACAATTCTTCCGTACATTTTGCCGTTTTGTATTCTTTCTAATTTCACTTGTTGTAGTGTATTAAATTCGTCTGTACCATTCTCTACAATAACATTAATATAATTCTCGGTAAGCCCTTTTAATTTTCCAGTATGTTTGTCTGGACGTTTTTCAATGAGAACTTCTCTTATTGTTCCAAGATTCCTTTGTAAAAACTCATTCATTTTTTCAGCAGAAATTTTCTTGATAATCGTTGCACGTTCTTCTTTCTCTTTATCAGAAAGATGTCCTTCCATACCTTCTGCTTTTGTACCTTTTCTAATTGAGTAAGGGAAAGTATGAATTTTAGTAAGTTTAGAGCGTCTTAAATTCTTAACCGTTTCTTCAAAGTCTTGTTCAGTTTCACCAACAAAGCCGGCTATTACATCACTTCCTATAAAAGGATTGTTAAAATTTTCTTGTATATATTCTATTTGAGCAAGATAATCTTCTGTTTTATAAAACCTATTCATCGCTCTAAGAGTTTTGTCACAAGCAGATTGAAGTGATAAATGGAAATGTGGACAGAATTTATTTGAAGATTTTAAGAACTCCAAAACCTCAATCGGTATTTCTGTAGGATTTAGAGAACCTAACCTATACCTATGTATAGATGTAGATTCAACTTTTTCCAACAATTCTAGCAACGAACTATTTGTATCTAAACCATATTGCCCTATATGGATACCAGTAAATACAACCTCTTTATATCCTTCTTCAGCATATTTATTTATTTCATCTAGAATAAACTGTTCGTTTGCACTTCTTGATTTTCCCCTTGCAAATGGAATTATACAATAGCTGCATCTATTATTACACCCATCTTGAATTTTTAAACTGATACGAGTTTTTGTAGTGTCTTTAAGAACTTGTGGGTTAAAATCTTTCAATTCCATAATATCTGAAACAATATTAGTTTCTTCGTTTTCTAAATAATCTGCTAAATTGAATTTATCATCATTTCCAAATAAATAATCTACATAATCTAATTTTGCTAATTCGTCTTTATCAACCTGAGCAAGGCAGCCTGTCAAAACTGTCTTTATCGAAGGCTTCAAGTGTTTTGCGTTTCTCAACAAATAAAGAGTTTCAGAGTCACTCTTGTGAGTAACTGTACACGAATTTAAAATATAAAAATCTGCATCTTTAAAATCTTTTACATTTTCAAACCCTTTTTCAAGGAGTTTTTCTGTTATAATTTGACCTTCAAACTGATTGGATTTACACCCCATAGATTTTAAATAGAATTTTGCCATTATACACGTCCGTACATATCTTCATATCTAATGATATCTTCTTCTATAAGCAAATCACCTTTTTGTACTTCTATGATTTTTAATTCTTCTTCATAAGGGTTTTGTAGAGAGTGTATTGCCTTTACAGGAATATCAACACTATGTCCAGGACTTAAAATTATATCTTTACCCTCAAGAACAACCTTTGCTAAACCTGATAAAACAACCCAATGCTCACTTCTATGATTATGAGATTGTATAGATAATTTTTGCCCTGGATTTACTTGAATCATTTTGGTTAAAAATCCATTCCCTTGAGCCAATACAGTATAGAAACCCCAAGGACGATACATAGTTTTGTGTACCAAATGAGTGTCATCGTGTTGTTGTTTAAGAGTTTCAAAAACTTGCTTGACATCTTGAACCCTATCTCGCTTACAAGCAAGAATTGCATCTTCAGTTTCTACAACGACAGTATCTTCTAACCCTATTGTTGCAACAAGTTTTGATGATGAGTACATAAACGAATCTTTTGAATCCATATCAAGTATATGACCGATTTTTACATTTCCGTTTTGGTCTTTGTTATTCATATCATACAAAGATTGCCAAGAACCTATATCTTTCCAATCACTTTCAAGTTCAACAAGAACAAGATTATCTGCCTTCTCCATAACTGCATAATCTATAGAAATATTAGGCATTTTATCGAATTCTATAAACGGGATTTCTGTAGAATCAGAAAAATCAAATTCGTTTGCTATGTCATAAATCTCTTTTGCATATTTTTTCAAAGCCTCTAATATTACAGAAGCCTTAAATAAAAATATTCCACTATTCCAATACCAACTACCTTGTTTTATAAAATCTTCTGCAATAGCTTTTTGAGGTTTTTCAACAAACTGTTTAACTTTGCCGTTTTCAACATTAATATACCCAAAACCTGTTTCAGGATAATCAGGTTTAACTCCAAAAGTTACTATATTACCGTCAAGAGCAAATTGTTCAGCTTTTTTTATTGTATGTTCAAACTCCTTAGTTTGCTTTATTATATGGTCTGATGGAGCAACAAGAATAAGAGGGTCGTTATCATGGTTAAGTGATTGAATATATTTTGTAGTAATAGCAACTGCCGGAGCAGTATTTTTTGCTATAGGTTCTGATAAAACTTTAGTATCTTTAGCAAGTGAAGAAAGTTGATATTTAACATTAGAAAAATGTTTTGTATTAGTTATACTTATTATATTTTCAGCAGGAATAAATGAAGCCAATCTTTCAAAAGTTTCTTGCAAAAGACTTTCATTATTTTGTATGTTCAGTAATTGTTTTGGACACATTTCTCTTGATAATGGCCATAATCTGCTACCTGAACCACCTGCTAAAATAATACTATACATACTGTTTATCCCTCATCTTCCTTTTATTAATTATATCATCAAATAATACTGATAAAATTCGTTGTTACAAAACTTAATATTATGTTATAAAAAAAGCAATTTTTTCTAAATTAAATACTTTATATATACATAAGAGATATTTAAGAGAGAAAGAGAGCAATAATTATGCAAAGAATGAGTGCAGTTGAACGTAATAAAAAACCAATCGGAACTTTAGATATTCCAGATGATTTTACAAAATATTATTTGAACAAAAAAGATAAACAAATGAGATTTAATAATGCAAAAGACCCAATTTATCACGTTTTTGCAAGTATTGATAGAAGACCTTTATCAGAATTATTCAAAGGCTTTATCAGAGAAACATATAAAGATACCGTACGTTATATCAAAAAATTAGCAGCATAACGTAGAGTAAAATTAGAGGAAAAGGAAACAGGGATAACAAAAAAGAGAATGTTTTAAAACATTCTCTTTTTTTATACAAATATAAATTACATTTCTTTTAATCGGATTTCATCTTTATCCATACCTTGTTTTAATAACGATTTTAGGTATGTTTGATAAGGAAGTCCTAATTGTCCTGCGATTTTTTTAGCTCTTGCTATTTCAAATTCTGACCATCTGAAATTTACTTTTGGATATTTCTTTTTTATATGCGTTTCTGCTTCTTTGATAATTTTATTAACATTGTGTTGATTATCAAATTCATCAGTAATATATTCATTATCTTCTATAATTTCTTCAGTAGAGTTGTTAAGCATTTTTTCAATTTCTTCTTTTGAATATTTTTGGTTTGGCATAGTACTTATCTCCAATCATAAAAGGCTGTAATAATAAACAAGTATGTATTTTTTTCTTTAAGTTTCATATAGTACAATGTGGTGTCATAACTTGCTGAATATGCTTCGTAGCGATTGTATTTTTCATTAAATTTTTCTTCAGAAATAGTGAAAAATGCACGAATTGCATCATCAGGAGTTATCAAATGTCTGTGCCATATATGAGGTTCATACTGTTTTGTTAAAGGATTCAAATCCATTTTGAATTTAAAAGTATATTCACCGACTTTTTTAACTAAATACTTTTGATTCATACAAAAATTATAACATGTCTTGTCCTCACTTTGTACCCCAATAATGGTGTATGTTACAAATGTTATTAAAAACAAAGCGACTATCTATATTGGATAATCGCTTTGTTTTCTTATTCATAATATAATTGCTTAACAAGTAAATGATGCACAGCTGACACCACCACTGCCACAGCCACCACCGGAGAATGATGCGACTGCACCACTACCACCTCCTGATGGTGTTGTAGAAACTCCTGAGAAGTCACAACCTCCGATGCTTGCAATAGAGCCTGCAGTTTCAGAAGAAGAACCCTCAGCAATGTTTGCGTATTGACTGTAATCAATAACAACAGGTGATGAAAAATCACAACTGTCATAGTTTATATTTTTATCAAAAATAGTTGCATTGTGTCCAACAATAATACTAGGATATGCTGATGCAACAGTTCCTGCAGCTTCTACATCCGGATTGTAAGCTGATTGGGTCAAAGTTCCAAAAGCTTGTTCGCCAGATTTGTAGTGCTGAGTAAATCCAAGTGCCATATTTAACATCCTCTCATCTTTACAATTAAATAAAGTTTTTTTTTTAATTGTAATTTCAAAGATTAAAATATGTGTTACAACTCTTAATATTTATGCTTATCGTTTTTGTGAATCCATTCATAGATTCTAGTATTTTCATACCAGTAACAATATCTGTCAGCAATAGGTTCTATAATAACAAACAAGGCTGCAAGGATTTTTAAAGAAATTCCACCCAGATGGATAACCCCCATAGCTACAACATATACCATTAACGCATAAGCAAGTCTTGAATCCATGTGAGAAGCCATAATAGACCAGTATTTACATATAAAAACTGATATCAAACACCCAAGAATTAAAGCTATAACTTTTCTCATTTAAAAACCCCGATTTGTAATAAAAAACCGTGCCACTACCTATCGGCAGGTAACAATACGTCCTTAGAACTTATCATCTCCTCCTCAATGATACAACACCCGTAAAGGTTGCCTTAGTGCTGCTGTGTTTCCACCCTGACACGGTTCGACAGTTTACGCCATTATATATTGAGTTATCATAAACGCTAAGTCCCTCAAATCGCACTCCTACAAGCCTCACAGTAGGCCCTGCACCTCGCTAAGCGTTCGAGTCGAGAGGTCCGCTATGTCCCCGTGGAGCACGGTCTACATTTATTCTAGCATAAATTAGACTTTAAGCAAAGCCTCTTTAATTTTTATTGCGGGATAATATTCCGGTAAAATCTTTAAACATTCCTGTATTGATTGTAGAGCCTTATCAAATTCACCGTTTTTAATATAATATTGACAATACATAAAATGAAGTTCAGGGTCGTTGTATGTATTCGAGCGAGCCTCTTTTAGGTAGTTTTTAGCAATATCATAAAAACCGTTATTCATCATTACTCTCGCAATATATTTATATGTTTCACAATTGACGGAATACAAAATATCTGCTCCACCAAGAATATAGGATATTGAGTCTGTTTGTTTCGCAAGTAGTAACAAGTTGATATCAATTTCTAAAAAATTTCTGATTTGAAAATATGTTGGAAGGATTTCGACATGCCCTTTCATAAAAGGTATAAGTTTAACTGCCCAATCTGCTCGTATAGAGTCGATTGTTCTTAAAACCTGTTCAGCTTTGTCTAATTGACCCTCAAGAATTAGGCAATATCCATATTCAAGAATATTGCCATTTTCTTTAAAAAAATCTTTATAATCAGTTATACCTGATTCCAGTTTCTTTTTTGCTAAATTATAATCATTCATCTTTTTTCTGTCTTTTTATAAATACACGAGTTTTACATTCTTTTTTAGGAGAATCTTTGATTTCGATTTCTTCGTCAGCATCTCCGGTTTTGATTTGTGTATTAATTTTGACATCTTTTTTCGTGAATAATTCAGATGCTTTATCCAACAAAGCAGGTGAAGATTCTTGCCCCATAAGGTTGGCAAGTTTGATTTGAACATATATTTCTTCACGATAAATTTTGAAACTTCTTGGTGCTTGAATCGCAATTTTACATGTTCCATTTCTGGATTCTACAACTGTGATTTCAATGTCATCATTTATCATGATTTTTTGACCATTTTTTCTTGTAATTATTAACATTTTCTAATCCTTAATTCATTAATCTTTAAATAACGGGAAGTTTACTTCATAGCCAGAGCCAGATAATATAATTTGGCCTCCTGTTTTTTGAGCAGTATTTAAAATAATCGGTGCTAAAAGGTTTACTCTTGTACCTCTAGGGTTGCTATTTGGTATTGCTGCAACATTTAATACAAGAATATCGTCAGTTGATTCGATTTTTAATTTTTCTACTGCTGAATCAGGGATATCTATTACATAATCAAATTCAAAATACATTGCAGAAGTGGTTACAAAAGCTAACTCAGGTGTCTTTACCGATTGTAACCATTTAAACGGTGAATCTTCTCCATGATCAATAATAACAAACTTATCTTCTTCCTCATAGCCTATCATTGGCATTAGAAAGGTGAAGATAGCGTCATCATTAACCTCAATTTCACCAAATCTCGTTGTTGTAATGTTCATTGTTTTTCCTTTTTATTCCTAATATCTAAAGTTTATTTATTATCTGATGATGAAAAATCAAGGTTTGGCATCATCTGTGACATCATCATTGTTTGTATAAGTTGTTGATTTGCCGCAGGGTTATTACTGCCGTTTTGATTATTCATCATAAAAGGTAGCATGTTCATCATATTATTCATGCCCATGCCGTTATTGTTGTTTCCATTCATACCCATCATTAAATATGCCGGATTATTCATTTGTTGTGTCATTTGTTGCACATACATTTTTGCCATCATTTCCTGTTGTTTCTTTTGAGAATCTTCTTGGTTCTGTGGCTGAACTTGTGTGTTTGTCATTTGTCCATTCCAAAGTCCAGCTTTTTTCAAGGTCATTATAGCTGCACCAATTTCATCGTTTGATGGCATTTTTTCTTGTTTTATAGGTTTAGTAACGACTTTTTTAGTTTCTTGAGTAACTACTTTAGCTGATTCTTCTTTTTTTATTTCAGGAATTAGGTATTTCTCTGCTTGAGAGTTTTTGCTAATTGATAACTGAGCATCAAGTCCGGTAAATCCTGATGTCCCCAAGCAATCTTTAGCAGCTTTTGCCATTGATTTTAATGATTTATCAGAATTCATAGAGATAACTTTATCATAATTCTTTATGGCAAGAGCTTTGTTATTTGTTTTTGCATAACATAATCCCAAGTAGTAATATGCAACCGGATATGTGGAATCTTGTCCTATAATAGTATTTAGGTTTTTTATACATTCCGAATATTCACCAGATTTGTATAGAGAAATAGCATCAGAGATTTTATCTTCCATTTGTCCTGCAAAAGTGGAAGAAGATAATAATGCGCATATAATAAATGTTAGTATAACTCGTTTCATACTATATATTTAATGATTCTCCATACTAAATCAACATCTAAATTATACGGGATTTTTAGACTTGTTGCCTACTTTAAATGTAGGATTTATAACAATGGCAAATTATTTTTTTACAAGAGTTATATAAGTATGAAAATTTGTTCGACTTTTCAATCAACATTTATTCAAAATAATCAAAATAAAAATAATTCAGTACCAAATAAAAATATAGCTCAATTTATTCCAGATACTGTATCTTTTGGTGCGATGAAAAAGTGCGATTTTAAGGGTATAGATAGAGTTTGTGTAGAAAAATTCAAAGCTCCGATAGAAAAGTTCAATAAAAATGAAGATTTGCAAAGTTGGGCAGGAAAACTCTTAAATACTATTATAAAAAAGGACTATAAAGGTCGCCAACAAGCAACAGTAATTCAACGAAAAAGTTTACTTAAAGAATGGGGCGATTATGTAACAAAAGAAAATGACGCATATAATAACTCTGCAGGCTTGCTCATAATGTCCTCTATTACAAAAGATTTGAAACCTGAGAATGATGTTCTTCCTCCAGTTTTGAACAAGGGTATCTTGTCAGATGTGATGTCAAAAGTCGATAATGGGCAAGATGTAAATATTCTCAAAGAATACAAAAATACCTTGAAAAATAAATATTTAACAATGGAGAATAAATCGGCAGATCTTACAGGGTGGATAGTTATTCCGTCAAAAAGTCATGATGCAGAGAATTTTGATAGTAATGTAGAGAAACTACAAACATTATCTCATCATAATTGGTGTACTCATCGTTCTTATGCAGAGCCATATCTTTCTCTTGGGGATTTTCATGTATATTTAGAAAAAGGGAATCCAAAACTAGGGGTCAGGTTTGTTGGTAACAAAATACAAGAAATTCAAGGCGAAAAAAATAATGCAAGAATACCTAATAAATATTTAGATGTTACTAAAAAACATGTAAAAAATATAGATTATCATCAAGAGCAAAATTAGAATTTAATGTAGCAAATAAAGTAAAACGGCAGGCTGAAAAGCTAAGAGAATTCTTTAAAGGGAAAGATGATTATGAAATATTTGGATATTTAGGATATTTACCAAATTCCAAAGGTTCAATTTTAGAGTCAAAAGAAAAGAATTTCTTTGGTAAAGTTTTGAACTTTTTTGGCTTAAAAAAAGAAGAATCTATCAAATTGCCTGAGCGAAAATCAAAGAATATAACTCTTGCATTTTATAAACAACCAAATAAAGAGTTGATTTTTGAAGATTTCGGAATAGATGAAAATAAACTTTTCCAAAATGTAAGGAGGATACAAGGCAAAGCTGATTTTTCAGGAAGTAAATTAGATTCGCTTAATAATTTAGAAACTATATCAGGAAAAGTTGATTTTGCATATTCTCAAATAAAAGATTTGGGTAGCTTGAAAAGAATCGGTGGTGATACTGATTTTAATCATTCAATAATTAAAGATTTGGGAAATCTTGAAACTATAGGTGGTGATGTTTGGTTCAAAGATTCAGAAGTAGTTTCTTTAGCAAAATTAAGAAAAATTGGTGGTTCTGCAGAATTTAATAACTCAAAAGTTGAGGATTTAGGAGAATTAAAGGTTATTAGTAAAGATGCAACTTTTGATGGCTCTCAAATCAAATCTCTAAAAAACTTACAAGAAATAAAAGGTGATGCAGATTTTTCTAGAAGCATGGTAGAAGATTTAGGAGCTTTGAAAATTATTGGTGGTGATGCCAATTTCTGTCAAAGTCCAGTTAAAGATTTAGGAATGTTAGAGAGTATCGGCAAAGATGCAATTTTTGAATATTCAAAAGTTAAAGATTTGAAGAGTTTAAGAAATATTGGAGGAACTGCATATATCGGACATTCAGAGATAAAACATTCTAATTTAGATAAGATATTTTTCTGCCACCCAAATGAATACAAGAAAATGAAACAACCAAATCCTTATAGTCGCTTGATTTATACAACCGGAGCCCCTTTAAAACGATAAGGTTTATTATACATTAAATCTAAAGTGTACTAAATCTCCGTCTTGTACGATGTATTCTTTACCTTCAAGTCTTGTAACACCTTTTTCTTTACAAGCTGTATATGAACCAAGTTCTTTAAAATCTTTGTACGGTGTAATTTCAGCTCTGATGAATCCTTTTTCAAAATCTGTATGAATTACACCTGCAGCTTGTGGTGCTTTTGTTCCTTCTGTAATAGTCCAGGCTCTAACTTCTTTTTCTCCGGCTGTAATAAATGTAATTAAGTTAAGTAATGAATAAACTGACTTAATCATTTTGTTGATACCACTATCTTCAACTCCCAAATCTGCAAGATATTCTTTAGCTTCTTCAGGGCCAAGCTCAACAAGTTCTTCTTCAATTTTAGCAGAGATGATAACCATTTCTGCTCCATGTGCTTTTGCGTATTCGCCAACCTTTTGAGTATATTGGTTTCCGTCTTTCATGTCGTTTTCTGATACATTAGCACAATAGATAACCGGTTTTACAGACATTAGGTTAAGGTTATTAAGAACTTTTATTTCGTCCTCTGTAAAATGGTCTTCAAGTTTGATAAATGAGCCTTCTGATAGCAGTTCTGTTACTTTTTTCAAAGCTTTATCTTCAATAACGGCTTCTTTATCGCCTGATTTTACAGTTTTAACAATTCTTGCTTGACGTTTCTCTATAGATGCTAAATCTGCTAATATGAGTTCTGTATTAATTACTTCAATGTCAGAAATAGGGTCAACTTTACCGTCAACGTGGATTGTGTTTTCGTCATCGAAACATCTTACTACTTGAATGATTGCATCAACTTCTCTTATGTTGTGCAAAAATTGGTTGCCAAGTCCTTCACCTTTGCTTGCACCTTTTACAAGTCCTGCGATATCAACAAATTCAATCGCCGTCGGAATTATCTCTTGAGTTTTGCAAAGTTTTGCTAAAACTTCAAGCCTTTCATCAGGAACAGTTACAACACCAACATTAGGTTCTATAGTACAAAACGGATAATTAGCACTTTGTGCATTTTTTGATGCTGTAAGTGCATTAAACAATGTTGATTTTCCTACGTTTGGTAATCCTACTATTCCGGCTCTTAACATTTATTTATTCCTCATTTCTTCTGCTATTTTTAATCCTGAACTTGTGCCTAATCTAGTTGCGCCAGCTTTTATAAGTGCGAGTGCTTTTTCTGAATCTCTTATGCCTCCAGAGGCTTTGACTTTTAAACCAAACGGTGAAACTGTTTTGTACATCAATTCTACATCTTCTACCTTCGCACCAACACCGTTTTTTACAAACCCTGTTGAGGTTTTTACTAAATCAGCTTTTGCATCAATACATATTTCGCATGCTTTTTTGATTTCGTCTTTTGTTAATAAATCTGTTTCCAAAATAACTTTCAAAATATTGTTTGGACAGGCATGTCTAACTGCTTCTATATCTTGTTTTACATACTCGAAATCTTTATCTTTTAGTTTTGATACATTAATAACCATATCTATTTCATCGGCACCGTCCTCAAGAGCTTTTTTTGTTTCAAAAGCTTTGACCTCAGAAGTGTTAGCACCCAAAGGAAATCCGATAACTGTAACTATTTTTACATCAGAATCTTTAAGAACAGTTTTTGCATCTCTTACAAAGCATGGATTAACACAAACTCCTAAAAAATTATTCTCTTTAGCTTCTTCAAAAAGCTTTGCGAGTCCGTCTTTTGTAGCATCTTGTTTAAGTAATGTATGCTCAATGTATTCTGAAATATTCATATCAAAACCCCATATATTGTTCACTTATATTCTATCACAAATAAAATTTGGTATAATTAACTAATTGACAAAGCATGGGAAAAGCTCTAATAATATTAATTAGCAAATTTACATTTGTAACAAATTGTGTACAAACTAGCAAAAAAAATTTATTTTCTGTTTTATATAAGAGGACACATTAAAAGAAAGTATAAAAATAAAAAAGTTATAAAAAGAAAGACAGGTTCATTATGGGTGATATCAATAACATTAATCCGAACAAAGAAATACTTCTTCAAGCATCTGCTATGAACAGTGCACAACCTGCAAAAAAAGAAACAGCGCCGGAAGCTCCTCAACAAAAAGATGCTTCAGCTCCAGTTTCAGAAGCTTTGGGAAAATCAATGGTGAAAGTAGATAACCATGATGCAGATATGCAACGCTTGTTGAAGAATCCACAATTAGCAGAAGTTTCTGACAAGATGTTTAATGCAGCATGTAAAGCTGGTGTTGCTTATCCGGAAGCGGCTACATTTGCAACTATAGATTCTTAGTTATATAATAAAACTTAAGAGATTAGATATATGCCCTTTATGAGGGCATATTTATTGGGAATAGAGAGATTTAATTATGAGTAAGAAGAAGGTTTTTACAATAGGTAGTGCAACTATGGATGTTTTTGTGGAATGTGATTCTGCAAATATCGTATCAGTATGTAAGAATGACAGCTCATCAAGTTATATGAGTTATCCTTACGGTGCAAAACTCGATATGTCGAACTTTTCTTCTAAAGTCGGTGGTGGTGGCGTAAATACTGCCATGAACTTTGCAAATTTAGGTTATGACACTTCTGCAATTTTTAAAGTCGGTGATGATATTTATTACCAAGGTATCATGGAAAACTTCAAAAACACGAGTGTAAAGACTGATTGTATGATTCAAGATAAAACAATAAGCACAGGGTTCTCTATTATTTTGGTTAGTTTTCAAGGTGATAGAACTGTTTTGGCTCATCGTGGCGCAAATGCCCTTATCAAGATAGAGGATATCTGTTTTGACAAATTAAAAGAGGCTGACTGGCTTTATATTGCGCCATTAAATGGTGAGTCTAATAAAGTTTTAGAGCCTTTAGTAAATTTTGCAAAAGAAAACGATATCAAGGTTTGTTTTAATGCTGGAACAACGAGTATTAAACAGGGCTTTGAATATATGAAGCATATTCTTGAAAGCGCAGATGTTGTTGTAATGAACAAAGAAGAAGCTTCAATGTGTAGTGGAATAAAAGTTCGTCCTGATACTAAAACGGTTCATTATTCAGATGAAGAACTGCATCCTGATGTAGTTGAAATGTTAAAGAAATTAAAAGTAAGTGGTAATCGAATTGTTGTAATAACAGATGGTGGCAGAGGAGCTTATGCTTATGATGGTAAGGAGTTTTACATTTGCCCAGTATATGAATCTCCTGTAGTTTCAACACTTGGGGCTGGAGATGCTTTTGCATCGACCTTCTTTGCTTCTTTGAAAGAAACGGGTAAAGATATTGGTAAATCTTTAATGTATGCTTCGGTAGAATCAAGTTCGGTTGTTTCTAAGTTTGGTGCAACAGAAGGGTTGATAACATTTGAGCAGATTAAAGAAAAGCTAAAAGAAACTCCTAATTATACTTATAAAAAGTTAGAGTTATGATATATTCACCTCAAATGCTTAATACCTTTCAGGAATGTCCTGTAAAGTATTATTATAGGTTTGTAAAAAATATTATTGCACCAACTCTGGATAGCAAGTTCTTGGTTGGTAAAAATATTCATGCTTTGGCTTCTTATTATTTAAAAGCTCAAGATATTTCAATGTATGAATTGAATGATAACGAAGTTATGATGTGGAATAACCTCAAAGGTTGCAAATATTTTTCATATTCTACCAAAATGGTAGAATCTACTGTTGCATGTAATGTTTCGGGTAATTGGATTGGTGGGCGTTTAGATGCCTTGGTTGCAAAAGATGAAGATTATTATATCTTGGATTATAAAACAGGTGAGATTCCGAATAATGCAAAATACAATTATCAAACTATCGTGTATTTAATGAGTTGTGATAAATTGATTTCTAATTATAAAAAATTAAATTTTGTGTATCTGAATGTCAGAACGGGAGAAGAAGAAATTATAACTTTTTCCGACACCTTGAATCAAGAATATGAGGATAAATTGACCAATATTATCAACGATATAGTAAAATTATCGGTACCTATCCCCCATAAGAATCAACAATGTCTAAGATGTTCTTATGCAAAGATGTGCCTATAATTGGTATATAGACAACCTGCCATTCAATCATTTAGAAATGTTAAGAAGTTTGACTAAAATGCAGTTTTTCTTGTAAAATAATAAGTGTAAAAAATACAATCTTGGGAGATGATTTGGGGATATTATGAGAGGATACACATTTGAATTAATAACAGGACCTATGAGCTGTGGTAAGACAGAGGAGTTGTTGCGTCGTATTCGTAGATGTGTTATTGCAAAACAAAAGATAAAAGTATTCTCTCCGAAAATAGATACTCGTTCAAACGGAGATTATATCGAATCAAGAAACGGGTTATGGACAGATGCCATAAAGGTTGAACATTCAATACAGATTATGCAGAATGTAAAACCTGATGATGAAGTTATTGCAATAGATGAACTTCAATTCTTTGATTCAAACATCGTAAAAGTTATATCAACCTTGATGAAGGAAGGCAAAAAGGTTATAGGTACAGGTTTGGAACTTGATTTTAAATCTGAACCGTTTGGCTCTATGCCTCAACTTATGTGTATCGCAACAAGAGTTGATAAATTAGAAGCTGTATGTATGAAGTGTGGCTCTGAGCATGCTTCAAGAACCCAGCGTTTAATTAACGGAGAACCTGCAGACAAAAGTTCGCCTCTTATCATGATTGGTGGAGATGAAACATACGAAGCTCGATGTGTTAAGTGTTACGAATTACCTGACAAAAATGCAGGAAAACCTCGTAACAATTTAAAAATCTTAAATTTTATTCACAAGTAGATTAGCTGTGTTGAGTTTTCTTAGTTTCGATAATGCTAGGAAGCATAATAATTGAAACATAGAATACTAATGCGAAAAGTAATAAATCTACCATTTTTACACCTCTTAAAATCTATACATTATATAAGTTCCACATTTTAGCAATTTTATAACATGTTTAACAAATATTGATACAAATTGAAATAGAGCCTTTTGTACACTTAATTTTGTGCAGGAGTTGTTTTTGTAGGCATTGTCTGACCCGAAGTATCTTTTGCAAGAAGTGAATAATAGTTAAGTGACTAAGTTATTAAGAATATTGTCTGGCATTACGAGCGTAAACGAAGTAATCCAGAATGTTCTTATGTCATATTGAGCGTTAGCGAAATATCTCTAACAAGGTTTACATGAGATTCTTCGCCTACGGCTCTGAATGACTTTTCGTCACCCTGAACTTGATTCCACTGTTGTCCCGAATAATTATAAGAGAAAATCTTGTAATATAGACTATGTTTGATTAAAGAACTAGGATTTTATTAATCCTAGTTCTTTGTAATGTAAGTCTTATAATACTGATTAACCCTTTTTCTTAGATTTGTCAGCGAGTTCGCTATCAAGCCTTAGGAATACAGGGTGGATATCAGCTTTGTCTATCAAATGACCAACTGCTATATTATCTGTTGTTATGGAATCCAATCTTGTTGTTATATCATAAGATAACTGTTTAGCCATATCTTTTGCTATATTAGGACAATATGGATAAATAAGGCTTGCTACAACGCACATAATATCAAGAACAGAAGTAAGCACTTGACCACATTTGTCCATTTCGCCATTCTTAGCTAATGCCCAAGGCTCTGAGTCTGTGATATATTTGTTTGCAGCATCAACAAGAGCCATTATTTTTAGTCCTGCTTCTTGAACTTCGTAATAATCAAAATGATGCATAACCTCTTTTACCGTAGTTTTTGCAAGTTCTGATAATTCAGATTCTGTCTTGAATTCTTGTTTTACATCACCGTCAAAGTATTTAACAAGCATAGATAATGTTCTGTTTAACAAGTTGCCCATAGAGTTTGCAAGGTGTGCATTAACTTTTTCTTTGAAGTCCTCATCTGAATAGTTGCCGTCTTTACCACATGGTGCAGCTGTTGACATATAATATCTGAACGCATCAGGTGTAGTCAATTCAAAGTTTTCTAAAACAGAGGTTGGTGAAATAACATTACCCAAAGATTTTGACATTTTAGTTTCGTCTATCGTAATCCAACCATGAGCCAAAATGTGTTCAGGTAACGGCAAATCAAGTGCCATAAGTATTGCTAACCAATAAATACTATGGAATTTCAAAATATCTTTACCGATAACTTGAAGATTAGCAGGCCATAACTGTTTGAACTGTTCAGAAGAACCATCAGGGTCATAGCCGATAGCTGTTATATAGTTAGAAAGAGCATCTATCCAAACATAGATAACTTGATCAGGATCATCTAAAACATCTATACCCCAAGTTACATTTGATTTTGCTCTTGAAACGGAAATATCTTCAATGTTTTCTAACTGATTCAAAACTTCGTTTGCTCTGAATGCAGGAACAATAAAATCAGGGTTTTGTTTTATATGTTTGATAATCGCATCTTTGTATTTAGATAATTTGAAGAAATAATTTTCTTCTGAAACAACTTCAGGTTTTTTAAGGTGATCAGGGCAAAGTCCGTCTTCAGTCAAGTCTTTTTCGCTCAAGAAGGCTTCACAACCACTACAATACAAACCTGTATAAGAGTGTTTATAGATATCACCTTTTTCAACAAGTTTTTTGAATATTTTTTGTACAATTTTTTCGTGGTAATCATCTGTCGTTCTTACAAAATGATTGTATTCCATATCCAATGCTTTCCAAGCATCTATGAATTGTTGAGCATTGATATCACAAAGTTCTTTTGGTGTAATACCTCTTTCTGCTGCTGTTTTTTGGATTTTTATACCATGTTCATCAGTACCTGTTAAGAAGAATGTATTATCACATCTTTGTGAGAAATGTCTGAAAATAACATCACTCAAAATCTTTTCATAAGCGTGCCCGATATGTGGTGCACCGTTCACATAGTCTATTGCTGTTGTTTCATAAAACTTGTCCATATTATTCCCTCTTGTTCTATTCGATTAGATAGAACAATTATATCATGGACAAATTATGCTTTGACTGCAAATTTCTTTTTTGGAGCAATAGTATTATAATGATTATTTACACTTCTAGTGTATCTTGTTGAAGTTATCCCTTTTCGTATCATTCTTTTAGCACCTGCTTCTCCGGCATTATACCCCATAAGAGCGTAGGTTACATTACCCTTGAAGGTATCAAGAGAATGTCTAAGTATTTTACAACCTAAATCGAGATTTTTATCAACATTGTACAAATCGCCTTTATGATATTTTGCGTTGATTTGCATTAAACCACGACAATCAGCCTTTGAGTCCTTCGGTGTTTGAGCTTTCGGATTAAAACTTGATTCTTGTCGAATAACTGCCTTGACTAAATTTGGATCAAGTTTGTATTTGTTTGCGTATTTAATAATTTTTTTGTCGTATGCTTTTGAAAAACCTTTTGCATTACCTACAGATTTAGCATAACCGTGTGTACTAAAATATTCTTCTGTTCTTGTATCAATATAATTATTTATTTCTTCTGATTGTTTAGATGATTGAGCCTGTAATTTTGCTATTTCATTGTCAGAAGGTTTTATAAATTTACCTTCTGCAGAATAAACATTTCCTTCAAAAAGAAAGGTGTTATCTGAAATGGTCTGCTTGGCGACTTCGTATTTTTGAGTTTCATCAAGTCCTTCAATGCTTCCATTGTTGTTAGTATCACATTTTAAAGCAATAGCTTTAAAGATTCCATTTAAAGATTTTATTTCAATTCCCATAATAATTAATCCCCTATGTTTATATAAAGAATTTTTTATTACAAAAATTGCCTTATTGTAAAGAAATGTTACTTTAAATTATAGTGGAGCAGTTTTCTATCTAGTAGATTCCATTCAAAGTATCAAGAGCTTTTGCTTCTGCTTTGTCAGCTCTTGCGATAGCTTGAGCAACAATATTTTTATCAGCTTCATTTGTATTTATTATAGGTGCAGGAGCTTCTGTCGGAATATAGTTTCTATCAACTGTATCATAAGGACTTACTACCCCAGGAATACCACATTTATCGTCAGGTACATATTGAGGAGCTCGCATTACTTGTTTACCAAGTATAGCTTGTTTGATAAGGTTTTCGTCAGGTAAACTGTATATATCTAACGGTCTTGTGTTTGGATTTCCTTGAAAAGGTTGAGGAGAGTTTGGCTTTGAACTAGGAGATGCTGGGTTTAAAGGCATTTTAGGATTACTTTGTGGCTGAGTTGTAGTTTGTTGTTCATTTTTTTCAGCTTCTTTCCCTTCTTCTGTTTCTTCTGGTTCGTATGGTTTGCCAAATATTGCACTTGTTGCACTAGAGATTACTTTATCAACAATTGGTGAGAATACCATCGCATATAGAGCAAATCTTAGAGGATAACCAACTGCGTTTTTACCAATTAATGGAAGGTATCGTTTTATATTTCTTCCAATAGCAGACATCTTTGCACCACCTTTAAGGCTTTCTGTTGCTTCTTGGAATGGTTTTGGATTTTCTAAAGCTATGCTTAAGAAGTGTCCAAGTTTTGACAATCCCTTAGTAATTTTACCTTGAGGTACTTTTACTTCTTTCAATTTGTTTACTGCATCAAGAGCAGTTTTGTATGCAGCTTCATCTTTAAACACTCCAGCTGCTACTTGTTTATTGAAGTTTTTAAGAGCAACTCTGTATCTGCTAACTTGCATTTTGCTTAGTCCAGTATTTGCTAAGCCGTTAACACCATGCATAATGCTAACTGCTAATGGCATAGATGCAATCCAAGAAACGGCTTCAACTCCACCAGCTACTGCAGTGCCTACTTTTTGTTCTTTAGGTGCTTTAATTGCGTTACAAATAGCTGTACCAAGTCCAAAGGCTACCATTATTGAACCAATTTTACCACCATTGAATGTTAAACCTCTCATAAAGAGTTTAGAACTCTTTGCTAGAGCTTTACCTAGTTTTGTAGTATGGTTAAATTCTGTAGATAATTTATTATAACTCATTGAAAGGTTTGTTGAACGCTTTGTAAACATTGTTAAAATTTTAGGTGGATATAGAGTTATTTGGGTAAATGGAATTGTTATCCCACGTCCGTAGAAGGCTTTTGCCGTCTTACCACCACGTCTGCAAGCTTCTCTAATAATGTTTATATTTTTACCAGAATTCTCAAGAACTTTTTCATAATTGTCAGGATTAAGTCCTAAATGTTTGATTTTCATTTCTTTAAGTGTTTCTGCGATTTTCTGCTCGTCCTTACCTAAAGTATCAATGAAATTAGGAGCTGCTCCGATTCTATTGAATTGAAGTTCTTGTATTGCACGTTTTTTGTTTTTTATTTGACCAAATATATTTGTACCATATTTAGCTTTTAATGCTTTTATTTCATCTTTTGTTGCCTCAGCCTCTTTTAGACTTCTAGGAAGTTCGTCAAGATAAGTTTTAATCGTTCTTGTTGCTTCATCTAGGTCTTCTGCTGTCTGAGTTTTCATAAACCCTTTAACCATTTCGTTTTCAGGTTTTGTGGCAGTATTAAACATTGCATATAGTATTGGTTTACTATTAATATAGTTTTTTATAGATGAGTTAAACGAACCAAAATGAGCCATTAAAGAGGTATAGGCTTTACTTTTTCCTATTTTTGGTGCTATTTTATCACCAAAATTACCCATTCTGCCAACAATGGTTTTGTTATAATCATCATTTGTACAAAGTTTGTTGTACATATCAGTAGTTTTATTTAATCCCAGCCAAGTTAAAAACATTACTAATGGTGTAGATGGTCCTTTTTTTTCTTCTGGTTTGTTAAAAGTATCAGTTTGAGGTGTCGTATCAACAGCTTGTCCCCCTTGTACAATTTGTGCTTGAGGGTTTGCTTGATGAGCAATATTCGGTTGAATATTGCTTTGTTGATATTGATTAATTTGATTGTTTATCAAATTTCCCGACATAATATTCCCTTAACTTAACTTACTTATATATATAAAGGAATTTTGTTCGGAATTATTGCCTATTTGTTAAGAAATGTTAAGGAAATTTATTAATCTTCTGTCGTGGAAGTCTTTAACAGTTTGTTGATATCTGATTTCATAAGACTTCGTAAATCGCCTTTCAATTTGAAATATTCAGCGAATTTAGGGGTTGTTCTAATATTAAAAGAGCGTCCGTTTTTATCTTTGGTTCTAGATATCAAGCCTTTGTCCAGTAATTCTTGGACATGTTCATAAGCGTTTGAACGCAACTCTTTTAAGTATGCTTGACGGATTGGCTCTTTTAGAGCTATTACGGTCAAAGTCTTTAATACAGGTGGCTTTAGCTCTACAGGACAGAGCTTTTCAACGATATCCAAATGCTCCTCTTTGACTTGTAGGATATATCCGTCCTCGTCATCAATTTCTAAAGCTCCATCTCTCGATGCATAATCCATAATCAATTCAAGAAGTGCTTCCTCAATTTTTTCAGGCTCTTCTTCTAAAATTTCTGCAATATCTTTAATTTGAAGGACTTTGGCAGTCGTAAATAAAACTGCCTCAATCCTTGATTTCAACTGTTCCATTTATACTATCCTTAATCATATCCACATTGTCCATAACAGAAGTTACTGAATCTTGTAGAACATTCTCTGTTATGGTCTTATCCGTTTCTGATATATGTTCTCTTTTTACAACATACAAGTCAGAATAAAATTCGTCTTGTTCCAAGTCATAATCACTCTCTGCAGTTAAAAACAAAAGAGAAATATATGCTGAAATTTTGTCCATACCTAAAAGTGTAAGTTCGTTTAATTCAATTTTATCTTGTCTGTTCAAAATATCTTCAAGGTTTGCTCTTAATCGCTCAACCCCTTTTTCGATATATTCATCGTGAGCAAGATTAATGATATCTTCCGGTGACAAATTAGAATAATTCTTAACTCTACGTTTTGCTCTTTCGTGAGCATTTTTC
>USCK01000006.1 GCA_900553205.1 uncultured bacterium
AAAACCTAACGAAATTTTTGGAGATGACGGAATTGTTTCTTTTGAATGTTCTATCTATGACTCTGAACAAGAAGAATGTGCAAGTGCAACATTAAATGTTTATCAAAATGATAATGCGAAAGGTATTATACAAAATGGCTGATAAAAATAATAAAGAAATCCTTATAACAGGTTCAAGCCGAGGAATCGGAAAAGCAACTGCAATACTATTGGCAGAACAAGGATACAATATTGTTTTGCATTGTAATAAAAATATTAATAAAGCAAAAGCTGTTCAAGAAGAAATCGGCAACAATGCCAGAATATTACAGTTTGATATTTCAAACAGAGAACAAACTCAAGAAATTTTAACAAAAGATATTGAAGAAAACGGAGTATATTTCGGATTAGTCTTGAACGCAGGTATTGCAAAAGATAATGTTTTTCCTGCAATGGAAGATGATGAATGGGATTCTGTTATTAACACAAACCTAAACGGGTTCTATAATGTCGTAAAACCTCTTATATTGCCAATGATACAGAGCCGACAAAAAGGAAGAATAGTAACATTATCTTCTGTATCAGGATTATCGGGGAATCGTGGACAAGTTAATTATAGTGCTTCAAAAGCAGGTATAATCGGTGCAACAAAAGCCCTAAGTCTTGAGGTTGCAAAACGAGGAATTACCGTTAATTGTGTAGCCCCTGGGGTTATTGAATCTGATATGACAGAAGATTTGCCAAAAGACAGAGTATTAGATATGATTCCTATGAAACGGTTTGGAACAGCAGAAGAAGTTGCAAATGTAATAGGCTTTTTAGTAAGTGACAAAGCATCATACATAACAGGACAAGTAATTTCTGTAAACGGAGGTTTGTATCTGTGAGGAGAGTTGTTGTAACAGGAATGGGTATTGCAAGTCCCCTAGGTTCTACTGTCAAATCAGCTTTTGAAAGACTAAAGACATACCAAAACTGTATCGAATATTGGACAGAACTTGATGAAATAAAAAATATGAATACAAGACTCTGTTCAAAAGTAAAAGGTTTTGAAAAGCCTGAATACTTTACCAGAAAAATCACAAGAACTATGGGTAATGTTGCACTTATGGCAACAGTTACAGCAGAACAAGCTCTGCAAGAATCAGGATTATTGAACAACCCTGTTATAACAAATGGCAGATGTGGTGTTTCTTACGGGTCTTCAACAGGTTCAATGAAACCGATTTTTGATTTTTATGCAATAGAACTTGATAAAGAAGTAAAGAATCTAAATTCAGGCTCTTACATAAAAATGATGCCTCAAACAACAGCAGTAAATATTTCATTATATTTCAAAACTACAGGTCGCCTGATACCAACATCAACTGCATGTACATCAGGTTCTTTGGGTATCGGAATGGCTTACGAAGCTATCAAATACGATTTGCAAGATGTTATGATAGCAGGTGGTGCAGAAAAAATTCACCCTTCTCAAGCAGGAGTTTTTGATACTCTTTATGCAACAAGTATCAAAAATGATACCCCTGACAAAACTCCGTCACCATTTGACAGAGATAGAGATGGTCTTGTAATAGGCGAAGGTGCAGGCACACTTATTCTTGAAGAATACGAACATGCAAAGAATAGAGGCGCAAAAATTTATGCCGAAATAGTGGGATTTGACACAAACACAGACGGCACACATATCACAAACCCTAACCCGAACACAATGCAAATTGTTATGGAGAACGCCGTTAAATCTGCAAATCTTTCAATGAAGGATATCGGATATGTTAATGCCCATGGTACAGGTACAAAAAACGGGGATATTGCAGAAAGTATCGCAACCCAAAACGCATTTCAAAGACAAATCCCTATCAGCACAATAAAAAGTTACACAGGACATACGCTTGGTGCATGTGGCGCAATAGAAGCTATTTTGTCTATTGAGATGATGCGCAACAAATGGTTTGCACCGACTCTAAACCTCAACAATATTGATTCTGAATGTGGAGATTTAGACTACATAACAAACAGTGGCAGAGTTATTGATACAGAATACATTATGAGCAACAATTTTGCTTTTGGTGGAATCAATACATCATTGATATTCAAAAAATGTGAATAAAATAACATCATTTGATACAGGATTAAAAAGTCCAAATTATTATTTATACCAAATAAAAATTAGGCTTGCTTATATCCACCACAACCTCGTAAAAGTGTTTGTGGTGGTGCAGCTACGGCTGTCGTATAAATTAATAACTCATTATCCGGAGCGAAAAATTGACGCATATAAGCTCGATTTGTGATTGGTGTGTAGCAAACATAAGAATCTACTTTATCTTTGATATAGCCTGCGAATACCTGCTGTTTGTGCGTCAGTTTACAATCCTTAAGTGTTTTGACGATTTTCATATTACATACTCATTATACAGTTTGTGTATAATAATTTAAAGTCTAAAAACAAACAGACTTAACAATAATTTACTTAACTAACCTACATTTCTTTCGTAAAAAATCAATAACACGAAAAACTCGTTTTTTGAATTTTAGAATATAATTTAAGCTTATAACACAACCGACACAGTTGGTTAAAATATAATCAGCATTTGTTTTTGTAATATTTTCTTTTTTAGAGGTCATAAGTTGTTTGGAAGTTTGTGTTTGTTTTGTTAGTCCTGCAAATCCACAACACTCATTTTTATCTTCTAATTCTTTGTATTCAATATTTTTTATTCGAGTAATAATATTTTCGACTCCACCATGACAAGGAGTATGATAAGTAACAGAACAAGGCTTTTTAGCTTCAAATAATATATTATTTTCTTCTATTAAGCCATAAATTGTTTTGAATTGTATATGTTCAAATTTTTTCTTAATTTCGTCATCAGCATATTTGATATACTGCTTCCAAGTCCATTCACAACTGGCACAATCTGTCACAATATAATCAAAATCTAGGTTTCGGATTTTCTCTAAATTCTCTTTCATTTGTTCTTCAAATCGTGTTGTATTACCAGCTGAAAGAAATGGCAAACCACAACAATTAAAATCTACATTTAACGGTTGAATTTGCATTGTATTCAAAAGTTCTTTTGCATAATCAGACGTTTTGGGATTAATTGCCTCAACACAACCTCCAAAATAAATAGCTTTTTTTTCAAATTTTTTGTTAAATTTTTTCTTTCTGCCAAGTAAGTTTTTTACAAGATTTAGAGCCGTATTGAATATTAATTTGGATTGCAATATGGACATTATTTTACCTTCGAATGATTGTTTGAAGTATTCTGCCTTTGCAGAAAGAATAACCTCAACAATGTCAATTTCAGAAGGACAAAAATCTGAACATTTACCACATTTTAAGCAAGTATCTAAATATTTGTTTATGTTTTTGTTCATTTTCAAATCGCCATTTATTACACCTCTAAGCATAATAAATTGCCCACGAGATACTGCACACTCGTTGCCAGTTGTTTGATAAGCAGGACAAACAGATTGACACAAGCCACATTTAGAACATTTGTGTATAATTTCTTTGTATTCGTCTAATTTTTTCATACTTAACTTATATGTTTTTTAACCCAATCAGCAAGAACTTTCATTGGAGAACGAGTAATTGCTAATGACCATTTTGGTACATCTTTAGTAATAACAGATAACGCACCTACATTTGCACCTTCTTCAATAGTGACAGGCGCAACCAATACAGAGTTTGAGCCAATTTTTACATCATTACCGAGTGTTGTTTTTGTTTTAGCTTTGGTTAACGGATTATAGTTAGCAGTAATTGTACCAGCACCTATATTAACTCTTTCTCCGATTTCTGCATCTCCGATATAACTCAAGTGGCATGCGTTAGTGTTTTTATGGATAATAGATTTTTTAACTTCTACAAAGTTACCTACTTTAACTCCGTCTTCTAGTATTACATCTCCTCTCAAATGAGCGAATGGTCCAATTTTGCAATCAGAACCGATTTTGTTTTTACCTGAAATATAACAGCTTGGATAAATTATTGTATCTGCACCAATTTCTGTATCTGCACTTATCCAAGTAGTTTCAGGGTCAACGATTGTAACACCGTTTTCCATGTGATGTTTTAGTATTCTTTGGTTAAGCATTTTAGAAGCTTCTGCAAGGTTAACCTTAGAATTGATACCGTATATTTCTTCGTTGTTTTCGAGAGGGTGAGCATTAACATTCAAGTTGTTTTCATTACCCCATTTTATAATATCGGTTAAATAATATTCACCTTGAGCATTATTTGTTTTTAGTTGAGAAAATGCAGGTTTAATTTTTGCCCAATTTAGACAATATATACCAGCATTAACCTCTTTTATAGCTTTTTGTTCAATAGTTGCATCTTTTTCTTCTACTATAGAATTTACTGAGTTATCTGAATTTCTAACAATTCTACCGTAGTTTGTCGGATTATCAAAAATTGCACTCATAACAGTTATATCAGAATTTACAGAGTGATGATATTCAACAAACTTTTTCAAAGTATCCGAAGTTACAAGTGGAGTATCGCCACATAATATAATAACTTCGCCATCAAAATCTTCTAAATAAGGACAAACCATACTAACTGCGTGACCTGTTCCCAGTTGAGGTGATTGAAGCACAGTTCTTGCATTAGAATAATTAGTTTTGATAAAATCTTCAACTCTTTCTGCCTGATGTCCAACAATAACAAAAGATTCATCAACAAATCCAGTATTATTAACTGCATCAAGAACATAACCTACAAGAGTTTTATCAAAAATTTGGTGCAAGACTTTTGGAGTCTTAGACTTCATTCTTGTACCTTTACCTGCTGCTAAAATAACCGACTTAATCATTTTTCCCTCCATTCTCAAGCTATATTTTAACATAAAATGAATGTGAGGAAAGTTTTAAGCATTGTTTTTATTAAATAAGGCATTATTATATAAATTCTATTTATTATAAAATAATAGTTACAGGGTAAAAGAGTACCTTTTCGAAAAGACTAACTTTCAAAATTTATAGTTCTCGGGTTAGTATCCGACTAGAAAGGGGGCAAATATGGACAATCTTAATTTAACATTAATAATGTTATTTCTGATTCTCTATATATTAAAAAACGGTTCTTACCCAAAGGATAAAAACCGTTAGTTCTCTACAAGGTACTTGGTAGCTTAGCAAACTACCACCCTGTATATTTATTATTTACTATTTTCACTTGTTTGTCAATCTTATGAATAAAATAAAACCTTACTACAGTATAAATACTGGAATAAGGTTAAAAGGTGTGTACGTGTATCAATAAATGGATTTTGTATATGTTAAATCTAATCTTAACTTCAACTTGAGTATTATGAACCACTGAATGTCTTGAAGGTCATTTCGACGTTCTTTGAGATAACTTTCTTAACGGCTTCCATTTCGGTTTGAAGTGCGTTTTGTTCTGTATCAAGTTGTTTTAATCTCAATTCAAGAGTTCTGTCTTGTTGTTGAATAACCTCTGTTTGTGCGTTAATATCTGCAATACGTTTTTCATAGACTGCAACATCGTGATAATATGAGTTCATTGCGTCATTATATGCATCTTCATCAGAAACTTCTTCACAGTTCAATGTATATGTTATTGAATCATCATCAAACTTAACTGTTTTGAATCTGCCATTGCCATCTGTTTCAAGTAAAGCTTTGTTTGTTTCTTTAACTTCTGTATTGATATAACTAGCTTCGTAAGTAGCAAGTTTGTGTTGTGCGTCAATAGGTTTTTCATCAAACAGAGGTGTTTGCATACTATCTACTAAATCATCGTATGTAGTGAATTTTTGAACACCATTCCATTCAAATGAGTAAATACCAGCTCCGTTATAATCAATAGTACCGTCTGAATTCAATTTAATATATTTAGCAATAGATGAATCAGGACAATCCTTAACGATTTGAGCAAGAGCAGCTCTGTCTTTTTCAGATAATGCACCCAATTCTTTTAACTCAGCGTTACCAACATAAGTTGGGTTAAAAGTTGTTGTCATATCCTTGAACGATGGTGTAGAATATGCTTCAGCTTCTGTTACTGCTGCACCTGTTCCAATGTTATACATTGTGCTATCATCTTTGAAATTGTTTTTAAGCCAATTTTTTGCTTCTTGTTCTTCCATACTTAATGCAGCTTTAACAGCATCTATTTGTTGAGTAGTCAAAGTATCAGCTTGAATACCGGCTTCTGTAATATTAAGACCTGTTAAATCGGCATATCCATTTTTAAGAGTTTTATTGTTTATCGCATTGTCAAGTTCTCCAACCTTTGCAAAGTGCCAAGATGTACCATCGTGATAACCTCTCAAACTGTTCAAAGTTTTAGTATCAACTGTACCAAATTCATCAGTTTTAATGTAACCTTGATGAACTAAATCTAATATCGCATTCTGAAGTTCTGCATCAAATTTATATTGGGTCAAATCTTCATATTTAAGTGTATTTCCGGCAGCATCTTTATAAGAATATGATTTATCATCAGCATTATATGTAACTCCACCGGGAACAGTCAAATTGGTTGTATCTGTACTATCATATTTAATAGTAACCTGTGGATCTGACATTAATTTTTTAGAACCTGTGTAAATGTCAGCATAGTAATAATGATCAACTACATAGTTGTAATCTTTTGTCGAATCAGATAATTGACGCCAGTTGTCTAATACTGATTTGTTATTACCGTCTGTATAAGAGTATTGTATAGTCGTAAAGTCTGTTTTGTCAGGACAATCGGGTACTGACAAAGCTAACATTTGGTTGAACAAATTTGCACTCTGGTTTGCTAAAGCGGTACGAGCCTGGTTAATTTGTTGCCCTTCCCATTCACAGTTAGTTTTTCTTGCTGTTAAGCCCAAGTAACGAGCTTGTGATGCTGCCATACCCATGACAAAATCTCCTATATTAGTTTACTTTTAGTTTGTTCTTTACTTAACTTCTACAATCCTTTTTTTAAGGATTTTTTTTTATAAGTCAAACATGTTGTCGGTAAAAAATATAATCTCTGTAATCAAACAAAGAAAAAGTCATACAAACAGAGGAGAAACAAAGAGAAAAACTTAATCCTTCTTCTTGTTATTTTTTGTTACATATTAAAAAATTCTCCTCTAATAATTAGAGGAGAACAAATCTTTTTTATAAATGCCGGTAATTTTGATTTAGAACAAAATACCTGCTATTGTTGCAGACATAAAACAGGTCAAAGTACCACAAATAAGAGCCTTAACCCCCAACTCTGCAAGGTTTCTTCTTTGGTTAGGGGCAAGTTCACCGATACCACCTAACTGTGTTGCAATAGAACCGACATTACCAAAACTACACAATGCAAAACTTGCAATTAAAAATCCTTTTGGTGTCAAAACATCTTTCATTGATGACAAATCAATATATGCAACCATTTCGTTCAGAATAACCTTTGTCCCCATTAACTGGCTGACTGCAGTAATATCTTGATGAGGAACACCCATTAAGAACGCAAATATTGCAAAGAACTTACCTAAAATCATTTTTAATGATAAATGTTGCAAGTCTAAACCTAAGAATGCGCCTTGCATGTGGAAAGTTTTATAAATTATTGAACCGAAATATCCAAGCGTAAAATCTATCATAGAAACAAGAGCCACAAGCGCAATTAACATAGCTGTAACATTGATAGCAACCTGCATACCTTCACTTGCACCTGATGCAATAGAATCAATTAAATTAACATGAGTTTTTTCTGTAGAAAGTTTGATATTTTCACCTGTTTCAGGAGTTCTATCTTCCGGATACGTCATTTTTGTAATAACCAGCACCCCCGGAGCTGCCATTATTGATGATGCCAAAATGTATTGTGCAGGGATTCCCATACCGATATAAATAGGCATCATAGCACCAGAAATACAAGCCATACTACCTGCCATACAAGATAACAACTCTGAACGAGTTAGAGCTTCTAAGTATGGTTTAATCATAATTTGAGCAACAATTTGTCCGACAAAGGAGTTTGCAACAGAACAAAGAGCTTCTGCACCTGAAACCTTCATCAATTTATTCATCGCCTTACCCAAAACTAATACAATTCGTTGCATTATTCCGTAATAATAAAGGATATTTACTAATATCATCATAAAAATACAAGATGCAACAAGTTGTAGAGCGAAGATTCTATGTCCTACACCAAAAACCGTATCAAATATTTTGAAGTTTAATAATGCGCCAAAAACAAATTCCCCACCTTGGAATGCGAAATCAAGAATTTTTTGTATCAAAAGTCCGATACCTAAAAACATCTTTTGCCCCAAAGGAACTTTGAAAATAAATACAGCAAGAGAAACTTGAAGCAAGAACCCGATACCAACGGTTTTAAAGTTTATCTTCTTTCTATTGTTTGACATCAAATAAGCTATTGCCAAAATAAAAACGATACCCAAAACACCAAATAATCTACTCATATTTTTCTCCAGTACTGTAAAATTCGTGAATGAGTGAATTATAGCAGAAAATTTGAAGTTTGTATATAGGTTTAAAAAGTTAATAAGATTTTGTTATTTTGAGCGTAAGCGAAAAATCTCTGACAAGAAGTGAATAAGAGTTAAGTAACTAAGTTATTAAGAAATAAATTAACAAATACTTACACTATAACTATTTCTTATTAACTTATTAACCTATTCACTTATTCACTTTATAGACTGTGTCTTTTCATCATTTCTTTTTGTATATTAGGGATAAAACATGAAAACTGATAAATTTGCTACCTTCCATGCCATTCTATTAGAAATTTTAACATTCTATGACCGGACTTTAGCCCCCAAAAATTATTTTTACATTATGTTATATTTTGGGTATTTTGCAACAAAAAGATGTCTTATTGCTAAGACACCTTTTTAATTATATTCATCTCCATAATATTTATATTATTCAACAGTTACAGATTTTGCCAAGTTTCTTGGTTGGTCAACATCTTTCCCTAAAAATTCTGCAATATAATATGCAATTAACTGTAATGGAATTATCGCAATAATTGGTGAAAGATATTCATCTGATTCCGGGATTCTGATTATACTTTCAAATAATTCATCAAGTTTTTCATCAGTTGAATTTGTTAATGCTATCATTCTTGCATTTCTGGCTTTTGCCTCTTCACTATTTGACAAAATTTTGTCATAAACCATACCCTTCATCATTATTGACAATACAGGCATTGATTCATCTAGCATTGCAATAGGGCCATGTTTTAGTTCTCCGGCAGGATAACCTGTTGCATTGATATAGCTTATTTCTTTAAGTTTTAAAGCTCCTTCCAATGCTGTTGCATAATTAATTCCACGTGCCACAAATACAAAGTTTTTGAAATTTGCGTATTTCTTTGCAATTACTTGGATATCTTTTTTATGGTCAAGAATTTCTTCAGCTTTTTCAGGCAATCTCATCAAACCATATTTCAATTCTGCAAGTTGCTCTTTACTTATAGAACCTTTTATTTCAGCAATATGAAGTGCTAAAAGATAGAAAGAAACTAACTGTGCCATATATGATTTTGTAGCAGCAACAGAAACCTCAATACCTGCGTTTACTGGAATTAAGCTATCTGCCTCTCTTGCCATTGTTGAATCTGGTCGGTTTGTAATAATCAAAATATGAGAGCCTAATTTTTTAGACTGCTTAACTGCAGTAATTGTATCAGCAGTTTCACCTGATTGAGAAACACCGATAACAAGAGTTTTGTTGTTAGTTATTGTTCTTCTGTAAATAAATTCACTTGAAGGTTCAACATCTACACAAATTCCACAGAAATCTTCTAAGATATATTTACCTATCATTGCTGCGTGTAATGATGTTCCACAAGCAACGATTTGGATTCTGTCAAGGTTTTTGATAGTTTCCAAGTCAAGTTTTACTTCTTCAAGTTTGATTGGTTCATCTTCTCCAACAATTTTACCTGAAAGAAGATTTCTGATAATATTTGGTTGTTCGTGGATTTCTTTAAGCATAAAGTGTTTATAACCCATTTTGCTTAATGCCACTGATTCCCAAGGTAATCTTTCAACATGGATAGGAAGTTTTGCACCAAATTGGTTTATTAATTCTATTGAATCAGGAGTCAATGTAACAATTTGATCCTCATCCAAATACAAAGCGTCTTTTGTATAATCAATAATTGCAGGAACATCAGATGCAACATAATGTTCACCTTGACCTACACCAACCAGCAAAGGTGCATTTCTTTTTGTTGCAACAATAGTGTTTGGTACATCTTCGTGCATAACACATATTGCATAAGCACCTTGAACAAGTCTTGATGCAAGTCTTACTGCTTCTGTAAGGTTATGAACTTTTTTGTACTCTCTTTCAATTACAAAAGCAAAAACTTCTGTATCTGTTTGAGAAACAAAATGATATCCTTCATTCTCTAATTCTTTTCTAAGTTCTTTAAAGTTTTCGATAATACCATTGTGAACTAATGCTAATCTACCGTCCTCAGACACATGTGGATGAGCATTCAATGCAGTTGGAGCACCATGAGTTGCCCATCTGATATGACCGATACCCATAGTTGCGTTTGCAAGATGTTCATGATGAGGTGCAACTGCATTTTTTAGATTTTGAAGTTTTCCGGCTTCTTTATAAACCTCAATTTTGTTATTTACATCAACGGCAATTCCACCTGAATCATATCCACGATATTCAAGTTTTGTTAAGCCGTTAAGCAGAATATCTACACAAGATTTTCTTCCTACATATCCTACAATTCCACACATATAATAAATCTCTCCAAATTAAATCTAAACTTTACTATTTCTAAATACTACCATAAACAACATAAAATACACTCTCTTTATAAAATTTTAATAAAAAACAAATCTGGCATCCCCCACAAAATCAACTTTTTTATACATCGACTTTTGAAAAATGTGCTATAATAAGAATATGAAAAAGATTATAACATTATTATTAATACTGTTTGTCGGCTTGTCTGTTAACGCTAAAACAAAAAAAGTTTCAGGCTTGTCTGATAACCAACTTGTATCTATGAACAAGTCTGTTGATTATATTACGAGAAAAATGTACAGTGGCGCATTTCTTTCGCCTTCTGATACATCAGCTCTAATCGGAATAAAGATAAAACTTGACGACAATATGCTTTTGTCGCCTGATACGAGATATGCCCCTTTGTATTATAAACTCGGCAAAATCTATCAACGCAGAGCAAAGAAACAAGAAGCGATAGAATGTTATCAAGCAATTTTAGAGAATTTCCCAGATACTGCACTTGCACCAAAAGCGGCATTTGCACTAAAACAAATGGGTGTTAATGTAGTAATGCCAAAACGAAATTCCGATTCATCAGATGATGAATAAATATTTGTAAAAATTATTCAGATAATCTATGCAAATATAAACTTTTATTAAATTACTCCTTTGAGATATTAACAAATTTTATATATCAATGATAGAATAAGTCTATGGAGAACTTAGAGGATATGTATTCGGAGGTACCTCCGACAAAATTGCGTGATAAGGTGGAACGTTTTCGTCCTGCAAGAACATCAAAATTTTGGTTGTGGGTAGCAGACAGATTTTTCTACAATATGTTAGAAAATCGTTTTTATGCTATGCGCTACAAAGGTGTTGAAAATCTCCAATCTTTGGGCGAAGTTCCAACAATTTTCTTTGCACCTCATTCCAACTGGTGGGACGGAATTGTTGGTTACAATTTGTGCAACAGACTTTTAAAAAAAGAAATTCGTCTAATGGTAGAAGAACTTAACAGATTTCCTCTACTCAGACGTGGTGGTGCGTTCAATGTAAACAAAAAATCTGCACAGGCTTCTATGGCAGCCTTAAAGTATTCTGTAGATTTGTTATCAGATTTGAACAATATCCTATATATTTATCCTCAAGGAATTATAAAACCACCTAACTACAGACCTATTGAGTTTCAAACAGGCTTGACATATATTGCACAAAAAGCTGCAAAAAAATATGGCAAAGTTAATTTAGTTCCGATAGCTGTAAACTATTTGTTTATGCGTGACAACAGACCTGAAGTTTGGGTTGAATTCGGTAAAGAAATTCATTTGAATACACCCAAAATAGACAGAAAAGAATATACCGATTATTTGTCAAAAGCGTTGGAAGAACTATGTGACAAACAGTTCTATGAACTTTCTCACGCTCGTTTCAAAGGATATCAAACATTATTCCAACAAAAATTGGCTTGGTACAGACGCATTGAACAATGGCTAAAAAGAATTGACAATAAAGGTCATCATTCATAATAAATCTGTTTAAGTATTTATAGCCCCTATATGGAATTGTTAAAAAAAAATAAACTTTCCTTGTATATGTTACTTGATAATCTATAATTAAGAATGTACGATACTGTAAGGGAGTTTAGGTTATGACAAATCCTTTTAAAAAAGAAGAAGAAAAAACAGAAGTTAATCCGGAAGCTGAAGTAGTTGTTGATGAAAAAGCTCCTGCAGAAGATGCTGTTGAACAAACAGAAGAAACAGATAATACTGAAAAATCTGATATAGATACAAAAATAGATAAATTACAACAAGAATATGACACTTTGAACAATCAATATATCAGACTTGCTGCTGATTTTGATAACTATAGAAAAAGACAAGCACAAGAACGTGAAAGTCTTTTGAAATACGGCGCAGAAGATACCTTGAAGAAATTAATCGAAGTGCTTGATAACTTTGAACGAGGCGAAAAAGCAATCAAAGATGTAGAAGATTGTGAAAAAGTAAAAGAAAGCTTCAATCTTGTATATAAACAATTAAAAGATGCACTGCAAAAAGTGGGCTTGGAAACTATCGAATGCGTCGGCGAAGAATTCGACCCTAATTTCCATGAAGCAGTTATGCAAACTCCTACAAGTGAGCAACCTGAACATACAATTATTGCAGAATTGCAAAAAGGATACAAACTTGGCGATAGAGTGCTAAGACCTGCACTTGTTAATGTTGCAACAGCTGAATAGATATAATTAAATAGCAAAGAGAAAAAGATGACGGATTATTATGAAATACTGGGCGTATCAAAAGATGCAACCAAAGACGAAATAAAAAGTGCCTTTAGAAAAATGGCAAGAAAATATCACCCGGATGTAAACAAAGCTCCTGATGCAGAAGCAAAGTTTAAAGAACTGGGTAAAGCATACGAAACCTTAATGGACGATAATAAACGTGCAACTTATGACAGGTTTGGTGAAGAAGGACTGCAAAATGCAGGTTATTCTACTCAAGGACCTTTTGCAGAAGGTTTTGGCGATTTGAACGATATATTTGAATCCTTCTTTGGAGGGTTCGGATTCGGTGGCTCAAGACGAGTTGACCCAAATGCTCCGACTCGTGGTGAAAACCTAAGACTTGATATTGAAATTGAGTTTGAAGAGGCGATGTTTGGGGTAGAAAAAGAAATAAAAATTGACCACTTGGAAACCTGCAAATCTTGTGGTGGCACAGGTGCAAAACAGGGCAGTCAGCCTGTAACCTGTCCAACCTGTGGAGGTCGTGGTCAAGTTCAACAAACAACTCAGACTATCTTAGGCAGTTTTGCACAAATTACAACTTGTCCAAAATGCCATGGTAAAGGTAAAATAATTTCTGACCCTTGCCCTGACTGTAAAGGAAAAGGCAGTAAAGAAGTTGAAAAAACTCTTACAATCAAAGTGCCTAAAGGTGTTGATACAGGCTCTAAAATGAGGTTATCAGGCGAAGGAGATGCAGGACAAAACGGTGGGCCTGCAGGTGATTTGTATGTAATCATTCATGTTAAACCTTCTGAATATTTCCACAGGGACGGAATTAATATTTATACTCAATTAGAGGTTTCACCTGCTCAAGCTGTATTGGGTGATGAAATAGAAATCAAAACTATTGACGGAAGCAAGAAGGTTTCTATTCCTCAAGGTTTGCAATCAGGCGACAGAATAACAATAAGAGGGGAAGGTGTTCCTGTTATTTCTAACCCTTCTATGAGAGGCGACCATATTGTTGTTGTTTCTGTTAAAACACCAACTCATATTTCAAACGAAGAAAGACGATTATATGAATCTTTGTATGAAATAGAAACAGGTAGAGTAAAAAAGCAATCTGTTAAAGATAAAATTAAAGGGGCATTCAAATAATGAAAAAATTTCTTCTTCTACTAGGCATATTATATGCAACAGCGATACCTGCTTTGGCGGCAATGATGTGCAAGCGATGTTAAAGAAGACTTTTCCGACAGCTGATATAAGATTTGACGGTGTTATTATTTTGCAAGACGGTACGGTTTATTTGCCATTGTATCCTGCAAAGATAAAATCACCTGAAACATTTGCGATTCAAACAACTTATCCAGCGAAAACTCCACTTCAAAAATGTCCTGAGGTTGTTGTTTTCAACAATGATTTTGTGTTATTGAAGGTTATTGTTAATCAAAACGGAAAAAAGACTATCAAGAAATTTGATAAACCTCCTATTGAGGTTAAATCAGGTTTATTACCTCAAGATATGTTAGTTCCTAAAAACCTTATTATTCCTGAAAACTTGAAGGGAATTGCAGGAAACTTGGATATCAAGATAGCACCTTCAGAAGAAATTAAAGTTGCACCTACAAAAATTAACTATGACAAAGCTATAACGGTTAATAATGTAAAACCTGCAAACTTCGTTTCAACAATTCCTCAGTTGAAGGATAAAACTCTTTATATTTCAACCTGTTATACAAAAAACATTCAGGTAGTAAGAGGGGAATCAAAAACTCCTGCTTATGCTTTGGCACAAAAATCTATTCCTAATTGTGTTGCTATCACTCCTGATAACAAGTTTTTGTTAATAACAGCTTATAATTCAACTCTTGTTGATGTAATTTCACTTGCTGATGATAGAATCATTAAGCAGTTGGATTTGACTACAAACGGTGGCGAAATTGTTATGGACGGCAAGCATAATGTTGCTTATGTATCAAGTCCTGATGCTAATACTATTTATCAAATCGCATTGTCAGATATGACTTTAAAGAAAAAAATCAAAGTAAACGGCAGATGTGAGCGCATGATATTGAACGATGATTATCTGATTTATGTTGATAGATTTACAAACAAAATTTGGAGTATAGAACTTGATAATGAATATACTTTAAAAGACTTGGGGTCTTATCCGAATATATCTAAACTTGTATATGTAAACGGTAATCTTTATCTTGCAAGCAGAACCAAAAACAGAATTGCAGTTTTGGATTATAAAAACCAAACATTGTTATCTGAATATGAAACAGTTAAAAAGCCTGTAGATATGATTGCTTATGGCAAATATTTGTATGTATTGGGCGCAGAAGATAATGTTGTACAAGTAATAGACCGAACAAATGATGAACCTGTTGCAAATGTTATGTTGAGTACAAACGGATTTCCAACTTCTATGACATTGATTCCTAATACAGGTTTGGTTTTGATTTCTGATGCAAAATCAGGTAAGTATTCAGTTATGGATTTAAATAAAAGAATAATTATAAAAACAAACCCTCTTGATATGCCGGCAAGTCATATCGTTATTGGTAAGAATATAAGAAAGATATAGTTATGAGTATTTTAGAAGAAACTTTAACAGAATTAGAAAAAACACAAAAGGATTTTTGGAATGTATCAAGAGCTACAGGCAACTTTTTGAATATGCTTGTAAAAATCAGTAATGCAAAAAGTATCCTTGAGGTCGGAACATCTAACGGGTATTCAGGGCTATGGTTTCTTGATGCGTTGAAAACAACAAAAGGTCATTTGACAACTATTGAATATTATGACAAGCGCCAAAGTATCGCTCGTGCTAATTTTGATAGATGTGGGTTTGCAGGTATGTACACACCATTATTAGGTTCTGCGTGTGACATTATGGAAGGGTTCGATTCAGATAAAAGATTTGATTTTGTTTTTATTGATGCCAACAAACGAGAGTATGTAAAAAACTTTGAACTGATAAAACCTCATTTGCTTCCAAACGCAATAATTGCAGCAGATAATGTAAACTCTCATAGAGAAAAAGTGCAAACATACCTTGATGCAGTTATGGCAGATAGCGATTTTCAGACAGAAATTTTGGACTTGCCTGCAGGACTGTCAGTTTCTTATAAAAGAAATTAAACTAACAAATTATCTTGTATAAACTCTTGGCAATCTTACTTTTAGTCTGCAAGGGAGTTCATAGTTTATTGTACCTGCAATATTTGCCCAATTATCCAATGACAAATCTTTATCATCATCCTCCAAAAGTGTAATGATATCACCGAGTTTTGCATCTACTCCGGAAATATCAAACATCATCTGATCCATTGTAATATTACCGATTTGTTTGATTTTTTGACCGTTTAGTTTGCCATATATTTTGTTTGACAAAATTCGTGGGACACCGTCTGCATAGCCGATAGGAACAGTCGCAACCGTAGTATCTTTTTTTGCTACAAATGTATGTCCGTAACTTACGCCATCATCTTTTGGCATTGTATGGATATTGGTAATTCTTCCCTTCAACTCCATAACAGGTTTAAGTTTTGGATAAAATCTCAAGTTTTCAGGCAAATCAGGATAAAGCCCGTATATAGAAATCCCTATTCTTACCATATTGGAATGTAACTCTTTTGGGTCATAAATCATTGTACCTGCAGTATTTAATATATGAATCAAAAGCCCTTCGGTATCAACATTTGTGACAACTTCATTCCATCTTTCAAACTGGATTTTTGTTTTTTCAGCATTTTCTGCATTCGCAAGGTGAGTAAAAATACCTTTCAAATCAATAAAATCACATTGTTGAACTTTTTTTATAAATTCAATAGCTTTCTTTGGCTGTAAACCTATTCTATTCATGCCGGTATCAAGTTTGATATGAACTTTTGGCTTCAAACCAAATCTCTCATACACTTTATAACACGCATCAATATGTTCTTCTTCAAAAATAGAAATAGAAATATTATTCTTTGCTGCGACATCAAAAGACCAAACAGGAACAGCACCGACAACAAGGACTTCGCAGTCAATATTCTCTGCTCTCAAATCAAGACCTTCGTCTATTGATGCAACTCCAAGCATATCAACACCCGAAGCCAGCATTGTAGGAGCAACCATTACGCAGCCATGGCCATAAGCATCAGCCTTAACTATTCCTAAAAGTTTAGTATCTTTATCTATATTATTTTTAAATTCTTGTACATTATGCGCAAGAGAATCAAGATTCACCTCAACCCACGCATCTCTATGTATATTAACCTGTGTTCGTCGTGTATTTTTCATATCTGTATTATACAACTAATAAAAAAATTAAACTTGCATACCGTTAATTTCGGTATAAGCATTGATAAGTTTGTTTCTGATTTGAACTGCCATTTGTAAACTCAAGTTTGATTTTTCGGCTGCAATCATAACTTCGTGAGCTGAGATATCGCCACCAGAAGCTAAAATTTCTTCTGCTCTCTCTGCATTCAATGCATCATTATTTACAGAGTTCAAGCCGTCTGAAAAAGCCCCGTTTACTTTATCCATGAACTTGTCCATATCATTCTTTTCAGGTTTGCGTTTGCTCTCCAATATATCATCAAACGATTTTTCTGCATCTGTCGGAACATCAAATGCTCTACTATTCTTTAATGAATTATTAAACTCTTGTATCGGGTTGTAATTAAATTCTGATATTCCACCTATATAATTCATAATACTTACCTCTTATTATTTTAAACACAAGAATAAATCTTGTTATTTTTTACTCCCTAAATATTCAATGTTGACTGTATCATTGTTTTGACATTTTCTGCTGCAGCTGCATTTGCTTGATATGCTTTTGATGCAGATACCATGCCTACCATTTCTTCTACGATATTAACATTTGGCAAATCTACATAACCATTTTCATCTGCGTCAGGGTGTGATGGGTCATAAACTGTTTTTATAGCATTTTGAGATTCGTATATCTCTGAAACTTCTACACCCTTGTATTTGCGACCTTCGTTCAATGCAATACCTGTATTGATTTCAAAATTTCCTGTCGCTGGATTAAATTGTCCTACTGTTGCGTTATTGCTGAAGTTGGAAGGGCCTCTTGAAAGTTGGTCTGCTAATACAGAACGAAATGCAACATTCTTTTTTATATACACACCCTTTGTACCATCAGGGTTTCGAGTTGTATTAATATTTGCAATATTACTCGCAATAGTATCCATTTTGACTCTTTGTGCAGTCATGCCTGAACCAGCTATATCGAATGCGTTAAAACTCATTTAGTCCTTCCTCTTATTTTTTACCCAAGTTGTTTTGCTGTTTTAAAATTACTGTCCTCTGATAGCTTCAGAGATTTTGGAATACTCACGTCTTTCAAGGTTTGAAAGCAAGGTGTATTGAGTACCAGTTTTTGACAAATCCATCATTTCTTTTTCTAATTCAACATTGTTTCCATCTCTACTTCCACCGTTAAATGTGTCTGCAAGGATTTGTGGTTGGAATTCTGAAAAAGAATTTGATTCCAAATACGCTTTTTGTTGTGGTGTCAAAATATTATATCCTTCTTTTGTAAGTCGTTGAGGGCTTACTTCTGTAATTGATGCAGGATTGTATTTTACACTGTTTAAACATTTTACATATTCTTTATTTTTTTGGTCTGCCATCATCTCGCTTAATTGACCTTCAAAACTTACTTCTTGTCTTTGATAACCCGGAGTCATACAGTTTGCAATATTAGAAGATACAGCTTCTTGTCTTGCAAGCAAACCGTCCATTCCAAGTTTCATTGTGTGCATTGTATTTGATGTTATTAAATCCATTTTTTCCTCTTTAAGCGAAATTATCGCTTATTCTTACCATTTATTAAAGACAAAATTTCAATTCAAAAACTGTTGATTCTTCGTCTGATTTTACTAAGTTTAATTGTCCACATTGTTCTTCTGTATTCTTTTTACAAATAAACAATCCTAAGCCACTACCTGTAGATTTTGTAGTTACGCCTTCATTAAATATTTTTTCAGGTTCTGTTATAGGTTTTGCATTATTGCTTACTTGTATAACAACACTATCGTTTTCTATTTTTGAAGAAACTTTTATCCAACCATCATTGTTTTCATAATCATTAAACGCTTCGCAAGCATTCTTAACCAAATTCACGATTGTTGAAATAAATAAGGTTTCATCAACAAAAATCTCATCTTGAATATCGTTTTCGACGATTAGATTTATATTTCTGTTTTCAAAATATGCTTTTGACAAATCAACTGCAGATGCAATCAGTTTGTTTGTTTTATATAGTTTCAATTCTTTTGAATTCAGAGATTTTAACTGTGCAAGAGTATTCCCTGCGATTTTTACTGATTTGTCGATACAATTTACTGCATGGTCTATTGTTTTTTCGTTGATATCATTATTCGCACAGTATCGTTTAATTATTCCTGAATACAAATCACATATTGATAATTGATTTTTAACCTCGTGCGAGATATATCTTGCTTTTTTTGTTAAATAATCAATTTTATCAGACGGCTCATCTTCTTCTATCACATCAGTTTTTGTATTTCCGAGCATTGATGCAAGTTTGTTTATACAAGCGTTTGCATAATTTTCTTTCAACTTATCTGTATGATATTTTCGTTTCAAATAATTCAAATCAATATCTGCATTTTCATCAAGTAATGAAATAATTTTATCAATCTCTTTAGTGTTTGTTACAAAATAGTATTTTATTCCATTTTCATCAAACTTCCATGATAAAAAAGAAACAAAATCGGACGCTGCAACTAATAGAAAATCTGTTTCTTCAAGATTTTCTTTCCCTTTCACATCTCCCCCATAATCAACATAATGAATTTCAGAAAATTCAAGACGAGTCATCAAACCAGTGAACAAATCACGATTTGTAACTTTTAAAACAACGTCCGATTCAGATTCTGTATTTATTTCCAAAACTGGTTCAAGAACAGCACGAAACAGACAGCTAAGTGCCTGCTCGTCCGTACTGCTTATAACAGCATGTTTTAGTAAATATTCATCTAAAGAGTTTGTTTGTTTTATCATTTTTTATCCATTTATTAGGAAGTTCCACTTGATAAATCCAAGTTAAACTTTTGCAAGTTTAGCTTTTCTTTTGTTTAAGAAACCGTTATTAATTGCGTATAAAACGGCTTGTGTTCTGTCGTTAACTTGTAATTTTTGAAAAATATTGTTAACGTGTGTTTTTACAGTTGTTTCTGAAATAAATAATTTGCTAGAAACACCTTTGTAAGTGATACCTTTTGTTAAAAGGTCAAGCACTTCTTCTTCTCTTTGAGTAAGATAAGAAAGAAGATTTTCGCCATCGTTTTCTTGAGTATTTTCTTCTTTAACTGATTTTTGGAAGTATTCGAAGAATCTTAAAGAAAGAGCTGATGGTAAATAGATTTTTCCTGCTAATACTTCTTCTATTGCATAAATTAATTGTGCAGATGCCATAGTTTTTAGAACATAACCTCTAGCACCCAATTTCATTGCTCTAAAGATTAAGTCTGCGTCATCATAAGCACTCAATGCAACGATTTTTACAGGAATGTCTAAATTTCTGATTTCTTGAATAGCTTGTAAACCATCTTTTTCTGGCATATTCATGTCCATTAACACAACATCAGGTTGGTATTTTTTAACCATATTGATACCAACAGATGCACTTGTAGATGCGTTTACTACATCAAAGCTACCTTCTAAACTTAATAACTCTCTTACTCCTACTAAATGTTCATAGTTGTCATCAATCAATAAAATTCTTGATTTTTTCTTAAACTCTCTACGCATATTTATTATCTCTCCCCCAGATTCTATTTTCCTCTCTCCACCATACATACTACAACCTTTTAGAGGATAGAATCATCTATACAAAGGTCTATCTTTAGGAGTTTTAGAGGGCATCTATGGATATAGATAACATGGTCTATATAAAGGCTAAAATATTGATTATTATTAGGTTTCAAAGTTTGATTAAAATGATAAACATAATTTAATACTCGTCTAAATAACTTACATCAATCGTTCCAGTAAATAATGTAAATTGATGAGCAATTAGGGTAAATAAGTATCGTTTGCGAGAGGTAAGAACCCGTTGTGAAACAACTGGTTCGACTCCTGCAAAAACAATCTTACAAAAATGAAAATTGCGCCTGGAGGGAGTCGAACCCACGGCAGACAAGGTTTAGGAAACCTCCGCTCTATCCTACTGAGCTACAAGCGCAAATTTGTTTATTTAATTGTATTTTTGATGGAGACGGCTCCGTTCGGCAACCTGCTAATATTGCTAACGCAACACTACTTTATGATTATACACCAAAATTTCATGAAACTAATAAATTAAATATTATTTTCAGATTAATACTAAATCTGCTTTTATCAGATTATGAAAACTTTCATCAATACTGTTATAATTCGCAAAATTCACTATATATAGCTGTTTGCTCTCATCAAATTTTTCTTTTAATTCAACCTTAGTTTATTTTATACCTAAATACATTATTATAATATCTATGTAAAATTTACATTTTCAATCTATTTATATCTATCATATAATTGAAATATGCAAGGAGTAGAACAAAAGTTTCAAACTGTTGATAAATATCTTATACGTGGACCTCGCCCAACAGTAAGAGAAGTTTTTCAACTCAAAAAACAAGGAGTGACACAAATCTATGATTTTCGTCACAAATCTTTTCGTGGAATGAAATTTATGGAACGTATTGCTTGCAAATTGGCAGGCATAAAATATATTCGCAAGCCTTTCAGCTTCTTACAAGGTAATACCCCTAAGCTACAGGATTATGAAGAAATAGCAAAATCTGTTAAACAAAACGGTAAAAGTGGCGGCAAAACTTTTTTTCATTGCAATTCTGGAAAGCATAGAACATCTCACATGGCGACTTTTTATGATATAACTCGTGGTGAAGCCTTGAACGAATATCGCAAAAAACATCTATTCCAATATAAGATGCAAGTTGCCAATTCTTTAATTAATCAAGTATATAATGCTAATTTCTTTAACCGAAATATCCAACATACAAAAACCCTTAATCCTATAAAAATACTAAGAGAAAATTTTAATAATCTTGTAGCAGCTGCAACAAGAAGAACAAATAAAGAATTTGTAGATATGTTTTTCAATGGTTATAAAATTCCTAAATCATCAAATTAAAACCAATTTTTATTTATTATATAACAGTAAGTACTAAGTAAATACTTTATGTCATCTTTAGCATTACTCTAACGAGCATTTTTAATACGTTTCAGGCTTCGATAACAAGTTATGGACAGTATAGAATAAAAAACGGGGCTGATAAAATATCAGCCCCGTTTCAAATAATTGTTGTTCTAAACTGATTAATAAAGAATAATTAATTCTTCTCCAGGGTTTAGACTTGCTTCATTTGAGTATTGTGGAACAATAACATATCTGATTTCATCAGTTAATTCATAAAGAACACCGTATGTACCAGATACAGCCAATTTACAAATATCAAATACGCCTTTTCCTACTGTTACTGCTGCGTTACCAACATTTTTAACACCAGAAACTGGTTTTAATGATGCAGTATCAACAAACACACTTGAAAGATTATCTCCAAACTGTTCAACTCCGTTCGCTACAACATTCACTCCTGAAGCTGCTGTTCTACCTGCAACACCAACAATTCTTGCAGAACCACTAAAAGGGAATCCCACTAAACGAGCAACCACATTAGGGTTTTTCGTAACACAAGCTTTTGCTTGTGCGATATTTTTAGGAAATTCTACACATTGTTTACCATTTTTCAAATGAGTAAATTTAACCTTTACATAACCAGGATTCTTTACTCCAGGTCTTGAAACTTCTACAACTTCGCCTTTTACAAGAGAGCCTGCAGGATAGCAAACACCTTTGATTGTTACATCTTTTGTTGTCTTAGCAGTAAATTTATCACCGATATTTGATTGACGTGCAGAAAGTCTATCTTCTAATTTGATATTCAAAACTGTTGGTGTATAGTTTTTCAAACAACCAACACCTGCTAGAGAACCTGATGCGATATATTGTTTAAGAGAACCAACAAGATACGCAACTTGAACCTTTGACAAATACTCGTCATTATTTACTTTATCAGGATTTGGAATATCCTCTAATATTTCTGAATTAACAACTTCTTTAGTTGGTCTGATTGCCCATTTTGGAATGTATTTAATTTCTTTGTTTTTGAAATCAGGACAAATTAAACTCTTATCAGTTGGTACTTCGATAAGTTGTGCTACAGTTGCAAAAACTTCTGCTTTTGTAACAGGTTGATCAGGACGGAAAGATTTATCAGGATAACCAATCATAACTCCGGCATTTAACGCACCATTAATCCAATCTTTTGCCCAGTATGTAGAAGAAATATCTGTATATCTTTGTGAGTCTTTAGTGTTTTTTAGGTTAAATCCTTCTGACAAAATTACTGCAAGTTCTGACCTTAAAACGGGCATTTTCTCGTCAAAATTAGCAACATTTTCTCTTGATTTTAAAAGATTCATCATATCATTAGCAAAAGAATCTACATAAACTCTATCTTTTTTAATCACACCGATATGATTTCTTGATTTCAAAATTTTGCCACCTGTAACATATACAGAATCAGCAGTTGAAACTTCTTGAGATTGTGATGAGAACATGCCAGGGTGAGCATAAGCTTCCACTTTTACTGCCTTTTCACAATCATTAGCAAACGCAGCAGAACCTATTGCAAAAACAAGAAGTCCACTCGCTACAAGTTTTTTCATCATTTTCATACATCTCTCCTATTTCGTAACATATAAACACATTAAAACAATGAGTTACATTATTATGTATTTATAACTCATAATCGTCAATAGTTTGTAAAGTTGAGATTAAAAATAAAATTCTAATCTTTATAAAGATTAGTAATAAATTAAACGGTTTTCAAATACCCAAGGTTCAATTACTTTATCTTTAACATAACAATGACTCGGCACTCTATCTATTTGTCCTTGTTTGTTTTTTACAAAAGTATCTACAGTTGTATAATGTTCATTATATGTACCTATATCACCATCTTGATATAACTGTCTTCTTGTATAACTTTTTGTAATATCTGATATTTTACCTAACAATGATTTATCTTGTGGTTCTTTATATCTATCAACTTCTAAACATAAACAACTATCAAAAGGTTTGCCATCTGTCCTAATATTCAAAGTATGTTTATTGTTATAGCAAGGATAAGAACGTGTTCCCAAAACAGTTGATGTATTTTCACCTTTTACTCCAAACTGTTTTTTTACTCTATTCAAACCTGCACCTAAAGTTCTAGGTTTGCAACTAAAAATTGATTTTAAATTCATTAAACAAACTTTCTAACACTAACTACTTTTTATATTTATAATAAGAACTCTTATAAATTAAATTTGCTTAAATTTATTCATTATGTAAATAAAATTTTACACAACATTTAATATTGTCAAACTATCTGCACTAACGGGAATATTATCAACATTTAATTTTCCTAAAGGAATATCCTTATTTGTGCCATGATAATCACTACCACCTGTTATAAACAAATCATTTTCTTCTGCGCATCTTACAAGAAAATCTATTTCGTCTTTAGAATATCGTGAATAATGACATTCCAACCCTTTTATTCCAGCTTGTTTCATTATATCTAATTTTGCCAAAAATTCTTCTTGAGTTGAATGAACTTCACCCTCACCACCCAAAGGGTGTGCCCAAACAGGGATTCCACCGGCAGAGATTATTGCGTGAATTGCCTCATGCCCGTCAAATCGAGAATTACCTGTTTTGCAGTCGTCAAGGTATTTTCTCATAGCCGAAAGATTATCTTCTGCCAAACCTCGTTTTACCAAAACGTTTGCCAAATGAGTTTTAACAACACTTCGTCTTGAATATAACCAATCAAGCTCTTGTTGAGTAAGCTCTATATTCCACACATCTTTCAGATATTTAATTCTTGTTTCAAGTTTATGTTTTCTTAAAAGTTTGCCTTTTTCTATTAAAGAATTAAGTTCTTCATCATCAGGGTTGCAGTTATAACCCAAGATATGACATTTTACCGTATCAGTTTTACTCGTAAGTTCTATTGATGGAATAAATTTCATATCATTTGGAACTAATGCAATCATTTCCTTACACCCACGAATTGTATCATGGTCTGTAAGTGCAAAAATATTTATTCCAGCAGATTTAATCTTTGAAATCAAAGTTTTTAAATCATCACTTCCATCTGAAAAATTGCTATGTATATGTAAATCTGCTTTTAACATACAAAAATTATATCTCAAAAACAAAAGCGAGAGATAAAATATTACCTCTCGCATTTGCTTAAACTTTAGTTATCTATTAAAATTAAACTAATTTAACAGAAATTGATTTAGGTTTTCTTGTATAAGAGATTTTATCTTCTCTTGACAACCAACCTAGACCCATAGAAACGAAATTATCTTCCAAATCTAAATCTTTAGTCATTTTATTAATAGTAACTTCGCCTTTGTTAGCAAGGTAGTTATAAATTTGACCTGCTGATTCAATGATTTGTTCTTGCATTTCTTTTCTTACTTTTGTAGCCATCTTGTGATTCTCCTTGTTTTTATAATTCTCTGTTATCTATCCCGATAACACACTAGTATAGTATTGAAAAAGTGTACCCAATACAATCATCATTTAGTATGATTTTCTTTCTAACTAAAGGTGGAAATGATGAGATTAAGAATGGATTTTTCAAATTTACGACAAACTCTAATTTCAAATTCATCTATTCGTTTGATGTTAGTTTTGTAATATTTGTTTACAATTCTCATAACAGGTTGGGGAGATATTGTATGGCAAGAAAATCGAATGTTAAAAGAGTAGAACCACGCAAAGCGAATCTGAAAGTCGTTAAGGATAACGAAGTCAAGACAACGGCTTATAACGACATCAATTTGAGAAAGTGGAAGGAATACGACCATGTTAAAACTGATACTCTTTGGGAATTTTCTTCAAGACTAAAAGATGGTGGACATTCCAACGAATACCATGGGAATTTTATTCCACAAATCGCACAACAGTTGTATGAACGTTATACAAAGAAAAACGATATCGTACTTGACCTATTCTTTGGTTCCGGTACATCAGGTATTGAAGCTATCAATATGGGCAGGCGCTGTATCGGTGTAGAACTAAAGCAAGAACTGGCAGAAAAAGTTTCTGAAAAATTTACACCTAAACAACTTGTAACTGATGTAAACATTATCAGCGCAGATTCAGCAAGTGAACTTGCGAAAGAAAAAATACAAGCAAGACTTGATATTATGGGACGAGAAAAAGCGCAGTTGCTCATTCTTCACCCACCTTATGATGATATTATCAAGTTCTCTGACAAAAAAGAAGATTTATCAAACTGTGGCTCAACAGAAAAGTTTTATGAATTATTCAAACAAGTAGCAAAGAATGGGTATGATTTGCTTGAAGACGGCAGATTTGCAGCGTTAATCATTGGTGATAAATATGCAGATTCTCAAATTATATCTTTAGGATTTGAATGTCAAGAAAGAATGAAACAGTTAGGATTTATCCACAAAGCAACTATTATCAAGGATATGCAAGGCAACGAACGTGCAAAGGGTAAGACTGCTAATCTTTGGAGATATAGAGCACTTGCAATGGGCTTCAATATCTTTAAACACGAGTATATTATGATTTTCCAAAAGAACGAAAAACTTTTGAAAAAACACCTCAGAGCTTTGTAAGGAATAGGTAGAAGTTTATTAAGATAATAAGTTATTCAGAGCCTTTAGGCTAAGAAGCTTTTTCTAAAAGTGAATAAGAGTTAAGTAACTAAGTTATTAAGAAGATAATTGTTTCTTAGTAACTTAATCACCTAATAACTTATTAACTTACAAATAACTATTCGACTTGAGCAATAACTCCACCACCAAGCAGAATGTCATCATCATAGAATACGACTGACTGTCCGATTGCGATAGCTTTTTGCATATCATCAAACTTAACATGGACATTGTCACCATTTCTGGTTACAACAACCTCTATAGGTTGTTGGGTAGAACGGATTTTTGCAGTACATCTTTCAGGTAAAAATCCTTGTATCAAGTTTAAGTCAGATGCTACAAGCGAATCCTTCATCGTCTTGTCTTTTGGCCCGATTACAACCTCGTTGGTTTCTTTTCTGAGTTCGATTACATAAAGTGGCTCTGTAGAAGAAACACCGACACCTTTTCTTTGACCGATAGTATAATTCCAAATTCCTTTGTGAGTACCAAGAACTTTACCTGTAGAATCAACAATATTGCCGATTTTTTCTTCTACACCTAAAAGCTCATTATAATCCCCACTATAGAAATCTTGACTATCAGGTTTTTCTGCAACATCAAGTCCATTGTCTTTTGCAATTTGACGAATTTCTTCTTTTGTATAACCACCTAACGGCAATAGAATTTTTTCGATTTGTTCAGGCTTTAAGCGATATAAGAAATATGATTGGTCTTTTTTCTTGTCCAAACCTCGTTTAAGAATACCGTCTTCAAGTCTGACATAATGCCCTGTAGCAAATTTATCAAACTCAATTCCGTTTAGTTTTGCAACTCTAGGTAACACATCAAACTTGATAAGACTGTTACACCAAATACAAGGGTTTGGAGTATGGCCTGATAAATATTCTTTTTTAAAATTGTCTAATACGATTTTTTCATACTGTTCTGCGCAATCAAACACATGGAACGGTATGCCGATTTGTTCACAAATTTTGCGAGCTTCTTCGATATCTTCTTTCTCGTCAGGACCGAAACAAGCACCATGTTTAGATGGAAGTTTGTCTTTCAGTTGTTCTTTTACACCTCTATCGCCCCAAATAGCCATTGTAGCACCAATAACTTCGTGTCCTGCTTGTTTCAAGAGTAAAGCTGCAACTGATGAATCTACACCACCAGACATTCCAACTAAAACTTTCATCTAAACTTCCTCCCACATACGGTTTATACAAGCCATTGCTTTTTCTGAAACAGTTTCATCTAAAAATATCTCATGAGTTTCGTTCAACAGTGAATTATAGATATCATCAAGCGTATTCCATTTCATGTTTTGACAAACGATTGTATCTTTTATCAAATAGAATTTTTTATCTTTATAATCTCTTGTTAATCTATCAACAACCCCTTTTTCGGTTGCGATAACAAACTCTTTATCAGATGAGTTTGCAACATAATCCATTATAGCTTTTGTACTGCCGACAAAATCAGCTAGTGCAGAAACCTTGAAATGACATTCAGGGTGCGCAAGAATTTTTGCATTCGGGAATTTTGTTCTGGCATCTTCCATATCTTTTGGAGTAATTCTCAAGTGAGTAGGACAGAAACCGTTAAAGGTTGTAACCTTTACTCCGTCAAGTTGAGCTTCAACCCATTTGCCTAAGTATGTATCAGGTACAAAAAGAACTTCCGGAACCTTCATATTGCGAACGATATCAAGTGCATTAGAGCTTGTGCAACAGATATCACATTCAGCTTTGATTGCGGCAGTCGAATTTACATAACATACAACTGGAATGTTTGGGTGTTGAGCTTTAAACTCTCTAAGACTGTCAAGATTAATCATATCTGCCATAAAACAACCTGATTCTGTTCTAGGCAATAAAACTTTTTTATTTGGTGATAATAATTTTGCAGTTTCAGCCATAAAAGAAACCCCTGCAAAAACAATAATATCAGCATCTGTATCTTTTGCCATTCTGCTCAAATACAGAGAATCACCGACAAAATCTGCGACTTCATCAATTTCTACATTCTGATAACAATGAGCAAGAACTATTGCATTTTTTTCTTTTTTCAATCTTTTTATCTTTTCGACTAACGAATCCATTTTCTAGCCCCACCTCAAACATTCGGTACACCATAACATATTGTTATAATTAAG
>USCK01000007.1 GCA_900553205.1 uncultured bacterium
GCACCGATTATAGTCGGTGCACCACTGAGGGCTGTTATAAGGATAGCTTTTCTGCGCTTAACTCCTCCATTAATTAAAGGTACTGATATTGCCATACCTTCAGGAATATTATGCAACCCGATAAGTATTGATAATATTAAAGCAGAACCTTCTAAAGAGCCTTTTGTATTCGCAAAAGATGCGCCTATTGTCATACCTTCAGGCAGGTTATGCAAAGCAATAGCCGACGCCATAATTAAACCTGCAATAAACAATGATAATTTTGTATCTCTTTTTTTCATGTGTGCAGATAAATGGTTACTGTGAATAATTTCATCTAGATTATCAGCCGTAGAAGGGTGATTTTTACCAATATGTCTGACTTCATGATTGGTTGTTCTATCAATATAAAGATTTAACAAATAAACTGTAGCAACACCAAACAATATACCTAATGAAACTATATAAACACAAGCACCTGTATCTATTGCGCTCTGAATTAAATCAAAACAAACTATAGAAACCATAACCCCACCGGCGAAACTGAGAAGCAGACTGACAGTCTTTACTGAATCTCGCTTAAACAAAGCCCCAAAGACTCCACCAAGACCTGTACCGCCGATACCTGCCAATGCAGTTACTTTTATTAATGTTAATAATTGTTCCATGATTATCCTTTGTTAATGTTTGGTTTGTCTAGCAAAACTAAGTTTAGCACCCATATTATTTGATTTCAAATATTTTTTGAAATTTTTGTTAATGATAAAATTTTAATTAAACAGACTATGTCAGAGAGGTTTAACTATGACTGAAAAAGAAAAAATGATAAATGGTGAAACATACAACCCTATGTTGCCTGAACTTGAGCAAGACAGATTTTTTGCGAAGTCATTGTGCTTGGAATACAATGCGCTACCTGTTGATGCTAAAGAACGCAAACGTGAAATATTAACAAGACTTGTTGCAAAGCGTGGTAAATCTTTAACTATTGAACCTAATTTTTTCTGTGATTATGGTTATAATCTTGAATTTGGCGAAAATTGCTATGTAAACCATAACAGCGTGTTTTTAGACTGCGCAAAAATAACTTTTGGAAAAAATGTTTTTGTTGGTCCAAACTGTGGATTTTATACAGCAATTCACCCTATAAATGTTAAAGAGCGCCTCACTTGGGTTGAATCAGCAGAACCTATTACAGTCGGTGACAATGTTTGGATAGGTGGTAATTGTGTTTTACTCCCCGGGGTAACTATTGGCAAAAATACGGTTATCGGTGCCGGAAGCGTAGCAACAAAAGATATTCCTGCAAATGTTGTTGCTGTTGGAAATCCTTGCAAACCGATAAAACAACTTGCGGAGTAGAAATGAGTAGGTATATTGCAATATCAGATATCCATGGAGAATTATCAAAATTAGAAAATATTTTGTCAAAAATTGACATACGCCCTGACGATATTTTTGTATTTATGGGTGATTATATCGACAGAGGCCCTGATTCAAAAAGTGTTATTGATAGAGTAATAAAACAGTCAGAAACTAACAAATGTATATATCTGATAGGTTCTCACGAATACGCTTATTTGCATAGAAACGATAAATATTATAACTATCTATTCTGGAACTATGGTGGCAAGGCAACCGTTAAAAGTTATGGCGATATAGAAAATATCGAAAAAGTCCATGGTGATTTCTTTAAAAGCCTGAAATTTTATCATCTGACAGACAAGTATTTATTCGTACATGCCGGCATCAACCCTGATGTACCTTTTGAGAAACAATCAGAAGTAGATTTGGTATATATAAGAGGGAAATTCATTTACTCAAAACACAATCTGCCTCAAAAAATAATCTTTGGGCATACAGATTTTGAAAAACCATATATTGCAGACGACAAAATATGTATAGATACAGGTTGCGGGAAATACAAAAATGCCCATTTAACAGCTTTGATACTGGCTGAAAACGGGCAAGAAGAATTTGTTGTATCAGATTAAATCACAAGCTACGGCATAAATTTATGCAACCTTTTCGCCAAATCTGCCTTTGTAATTTGTCCGTCGTGATTTACATCTAAACCTGTATTAGCATTATAGTATTTTGAGCCTCGTGTTGTAAGCACATTCTTTTTTGCAAACCCCGGCAAGAATACCAAAGCATAAAGAGTTCCTGAATCAAGTTTATCACCTTGCTTGAAGCCTGCCATTTTCTTGTTGGCTTGAAGATATTTTTCGACATAAGTAAGTTGTTGTTCTGCACTCATTTTTTTAAGCGCAGAAGTTGAAGTTCCCAAGTTTTGTGCAGTTTTAGGCATAAATTGGATTAAACCTGTTGCACCACTGCGTGAATTTGCAATATTTGCTTTCAAATTACTTTCAGAACTCATTACAGCCATTAAAGCATTCGGGTCACAACCAATTCGTTTTGCTACTGCCGTTGCTTTATTATAGAATCCGTCAGTAAGATGTGGAGCTTTCTTTGACCATTTTGCTTTTAATTGTCCTGAATCATACGAATAGTTTGAAGTATCTTCGTCATAATAATCATCAGCAACTCCACCTTCTGCAGAATAATCAGCAGACATTGTTTGCAGTGCATATTCTTGAGCGCTATTTAAGATAGCAAGTTGTGCTTCATATTTCTTGATATCTTCTGCAACACTCTTTTTCTCTATTTCAATTTTGGTATTTATTCTTGAAACTCGTTCCTTCAAAGTCGTATCACGAGAAGTCGCCTCGCTTCTAAGTGATGAAATATTATCAGTCACTTGAGATATTTGAGAAGAAACAGAGGTTCTCTTATTGGATAGAGCTTTGTATTCACCAGACATGCCAGAATAGCCCTGTTGTAGTTCTTTCAACTCATTTTGTTTTGATTCTCTTGCTTTTGTGTCATTTGGGTCAATAGAATTCAATTCGTTTTCTAAAGATTCTATTCTGTCTTTTGAAGCAGATATTTTTCCGTTTTTTGTTTTAAGTTGAGTATCATATTTCTCCGATTGTTTATTCAACTTTTCAAGTTTATCTGTTGCATCTTTATATTGTCTTTTGAATTTGTTTGTCAGTTCGGTATTGCGCATCACCAAATCATCTATCTGTTTTTGATAAGTCGCAAGTTTGATATCAGATTCGCTTTTTCTGGCTGATATCAATTCATTCAACACATTTATCTGATTTGATATTGTATCCAAATAAACATCTGGAGTAGTTCCATTCTTGATGGCTGTGTCATACATTTCTTTAGGGTCAGTCGTTTTATACTGTTCTGAAAGTTTGTCTGCCATCTTGGCATACAAGCCTTCCAAGTCGCCTTCTGATAAAACATTTTCACCGTCAGAATTGTCCATAGCTTTTAAGACATTAATTTCATTTTCATCAAGTTTATCATCTCCGTTGGTATTCAAAGTGTCATATATCGTACCTATAGAAGATGCCATTTCTTCTTTGAAAATAGATGAATCTTTTTCACCTTTTTTTTGCAATTCTGCATATCGGTCAACAAATTGTTCTCTTGTCAGACCTGCTTGAAATAATTTTTGAAGTGAATTTGTGCTCTCTGTCATAATATTCTACGCCTCACAGATATATAAAAACATTTTTATTAGTATAATTTCAAATTGTATAAAAAAGTTAATATTTCTTTACTTTATACTTCTTTACTTTATATTTTTTTAGATATTGCATAATGCTACAATTTTATAAGGATAATAAAAGAGGATGTATTGTGTAATGGCTTCTATAGATAATATTGTTTCCCAAAATGTTGGGAAATTAGGTAAAAGATTTTTAGGTGGTGTATCCAGAAAAAATGCAGAAAGAGTGGTTTCTGAAACTGCAAATGAAGTTAAAGATGTCTTTTTGAAAGATAAACAAAAGACTGTTGATTCTATGCTTAAAAATATTGAAACAATGAAGACAAATCATATTTCAGAGATAAATAGAAAAGATGCAGAGATTTTGGAATTGTCATCTAAAAATTCTCAACTTCACAATGACAATATTTCATTAAAAACAAATAATGAACGACTGGAAAACCAAAACAGACAATTACAAGTAGAAAATACGCAAGATAAGAATGTTATATCTCAGTTAAAAGGAAGTATTACAACTTTAAAACGCAAGATAAAAGCCAAAATGCCGTTTAAATTGATAAAAGAAGATAAAAACGGCGATAAAACTTTTGCAAAAGCTAATAAAAACGGTGCAAGAATGATAAAAGTCGAAACAAAAGACGGCAGAATCAAGAATGTAAAAGTCGTTTTGTTAGACGATACAACAAGAGAAAAGAATTTTGATACAGTAAAAGTTGCGAAACAAAATGCAGATACAAAACCTAATAATAAGCCATTAGGTACAGTAAAAGAAAATAAATCTACTGTTACACAAGCTATTAAACTAAGTGTAGAAAATAGTTTAAATAAAAAATCGTTAGAACAAAAACAAGTTGCAACAATCAAGCCTGAACAAAGTACAATGAGTTCTAATAAAAAAATTGAAATTGATAATGAAAAATATCCATCTGCATATCTCGCATATCCACTAAGAAAATATTTTATTCATAATGGTTTGGAAGCCCCTCAAGGTGTAAAACCTGCTTTGAAAAATATCCCTGCAAATGGTGAAATAATTGCATATGATAAAGTGGGCAAAGTCCTTACTAAAAGTCATTATGTAACAGATGATTATGAATATACAAAGACATTTATCAAAACTTGGGGGGAAATGAGCTCCGATTCTAAAATTTATAAAGGAGATTTGAAAAATATTGAAGAATATAACCCTCAAACAGGAAAAATCGCAAAAAGATTAAATTTTAACAGAAAAGGTTATTTACATTCTGTAGATAAATTTAATTCAGAAGGACAATTAGAAGAAACTTCTTTATATACAAATTTCAGATCAACATACGATGGATATATTGGAGGTAATCGAAATTCATATGGCGGGGGGATATCAGGACTCATAAACATTAATGGAATTGTAAAATTTGATACTAAAACAGGAAAACCTAAAGAATATATCCATGGAAGAGGTCGTAGAAATTATATCATTGCTACTTACACAGAAAAAGAAGGTTTAAAAAGTACAGGAAATTATACTGCAGGTAAATGGCAAAAAGGCACAGAAGGCAATCAATACCCTGTATCATCACTAACCCTACCTGATTATGACAGATTTACACGTTACCCAACTGCTTTATGGACAATAAATGCAGAACCAAAGGAAGCACCTCTACCCGAGATAGAAGAAATTTATTCAATTTATCATTATGATTCTAAAACCGGAAAACTTTTGAATGTTAAAGAATTTTAGGCTTCTATTCAAAAAACAATAAGGTTATTCATGTGGCAACAGTTCTTGGTTGATATAAGCTACTCTTGCTTCTAGGTCTTTATCTGAATTTCTCATACGACTTAATGTTTTAATCATTAGTTTTGCATTCAATTCCAAGTTTTCATTCAAAACATTTTCTAATCTGGAATTTTTATCCTCTAAAGGTAAATTATGTTTTTCTGAAGCGATAAGACTTTTCCTAAAGATTTCTCTACGCATTGGAGTTAAACTTGAGTTTCTATCTGTATAATGATAAGGATTAAATCTAAGCATTAACGGCTCAAGCATTGTATATAAAGTATTTGGCTCTTTTTCGCAAGTTGTTTCTAATTTATCAACAAGTTTAAACTTGTTATCAGAAATCAGGATATTATTTGGGTTTCTTACATCAGGAGTATAAGCTCCGTATTTGCCTTTCTGCAAAGAATTCATTTTTTGAAGGCTTTCTGCAAATTCATCAAAACTGACTTGTGGCAGTGATGAACATTTTGGTAAGTAATCTTTTTCGTATTTATGTTTTTCTAATGTCGGTACAGGCATATCCCGAACAAAAGATGTTCCACAAGTTACAAAATCCTCTGAAGGGGTTGCGTTTTTAAGAATTTCTATTTTACCTGTTTTCACAACCGGTTCGCCATAATATATAGGAATTTCTGTAAATTTCTTATTTTTTACGGAGATAACATCAAAAACACTTAATGCTTTGTTTGGTTTGACATTATTACCTACTTTGACAACATATTTGTCACTGATTCTATAAACTGCAGACTCACGTCCTTTGTTAACAAAATTTTCAGGAGTCATAACTCGAGGCATAGCAAGCTCTAAAATTTTATGGAATTTCATTCGGGAAATAATATTCTTTTTTCCAGATTCTATAAATCCGTCTATTGTAGAATCCATATAGTCTGAAAATACTTTTTGCGTTTTTTTTACAGCATCACTTTTTAATACTGACGGCGTCATGTGTACAACTTTTAAAGTCGATGGACACATTAATATTTCTCTGTTGATTATTGGTTGAATACTCATAGTTTTTTACCCAAATATTCAAATAACCGTAAAGAATATATTTTGCTATTTATATATTGTAATCTTTACAATTTTTACATTTTAATGATAATTTTTGATAATTCAACAGCAATTTTTTTATGGTCATCAGGCGTAAAATGCAAGCCGTCTATAGGTGAAGGTGTTACATATTTATTTATATCAAACAATTTAATCTTATTCTCAACACAGAAATCATAATAAACTTTTTGAATCCAATGAGTGCGTTCAACAGAAACCTCATCAAACAGAAAAGCAAACCCACCTTTCAGAACATCAGTGCCTAATACCAAAGGGGAAACAATTAAAATTTGCCCTCTATCATTCTGTTGTTTGATTCTTTCAACGAGATTTTGTAACCCGTCTTTTATAGTTTGAGGTTTTATATCAAAAAATTTTTGAGTATCATTCGTTCCCAAACCAAGAACAAAAATATCAAACTCAGGGTGTCTAATAAAACATTCATCTATATAATCACTGCCACTAAATAACTTACCGTCAGGATTTTTCACAAATCCAGTTCTATTATTACACCCTTCTTCTATTACTTTGTATTCATCACCTAACAGATTAGACAAAACACCTGTCCAGCGAATATCTTTTGAATACCTTTTTCCACTACCAGGAATATAACCAAATGTATTAGAATCTCCATAACATATAATCTGTTTCATAATTAAACTATTTATCCTCTTTGAGTTTTACGTGTAATAATTAAAAGCACTCCGAACAATATTAACAACACTCCACATATTATTCTAAAAGTCAATTGTTCATGGAATAATAAGACCCCAAAAAATATCGCAGTTAAAGGTTCTAACGCTCCAAGTATTGCAGTCTTAGTTGAACCTATAAATTTGATTGCAATATTTATTGTTTCAATTGATATTATTGTTGGAAATAATGCCAAACATACCACCAATAACCAAGCAAACGGTCTATCAAGAATTTGCAATTCTGTACAGAATTTTAAATTATATACATAAACAAACATGCCTGAAAGTATTACATAAAAACTCATCTTAACACGATTTACACGTTTTATAACCTTTATATTATTAACACCAACAATATAAAGTGCATACATCAAAGCAGAAACAAGAACAATCATCACCCCATAAAGATTCAAACTAGAATCTGGCTTTCCATTATATAACAACATTATACCTATTGAAGTTAAACCTATTGCACTTAAGACTGTTTTTGTAAGTTTTTCTTTAAAAAATATAGCCATTAATATTGCTACAATTATCGGATAAATAAACAATATAGTACAAGCTACTCCAACATCTATATATCTAAAAGATTCAAACAAAGTAAGTGATGATAAAGAAAATAATATCCCTAAAACAATTATAGGAAACAATTCTTTAATAGAAATATTGAGTGAAATTTTCTTAAAACACTTCAACCAAACCCCATAAATAATTACTGCGAACGCATACCTATAAAAGAGTACAGAATCAGTCTTTACTCCCATTGAATACAAAGGCAATGCAAATAAAGGATTTGTACCATAACTTACACTCGCAACGATTCCGTTTATAACTCCCGTAATATCTCGTCCCAATCTACTCATAAGACTATTGTATTACAAACAACTATAATTCTCTTACTGGGTGATGTTCTATTTATAAAACAAAGATAAACTCTCTAGAAGAAAGGAGAATATTATGTTCTACAATGTTTTAAAAGCAAAAGATTTGGTAAGCCTAAAAGATGAGAGCTTGGATAGAGAAATCCTTATGCAAAACGGCGACAGCAGCTTAACAATTATCGGTATAAAAAAAGAAGAAATAATTGACACCCATACATCTATTGCAGATGCAGCAGTATATGTGTTGGACGGAGAAATAGAAATTCATTTTGATGCCGAAAAATTCAGAATAGATAAAGGTGAACTCCTTATGTTCAAAAAAGATAAAGAGCATAAAGTCTTAGCATTAAAAGATAGTAAATTCTTATTAATCAGAATATAGATTTGTGTGGGGGATATGATATCCCCCTTTTTTATCGTAGAATTTATTTATGTTAACAAAACAAGAAATTATTAATTATTTATCTACAGATGACAAAGAATTGTTTACAAAAGCCGACGCTATAAGAAAACAATATGTCGGTGATGAGGTTCACCTTAGAGGTTTGATAGAATTTTCTAATATTTGTAAAAGAACCTGTTTTTATTGTGGTTTAAGAAATGAAAATCACAATCTGACAAGATATCGTTTATCAGAAGATGAAATAATAGAGTTTGCGAAACATGGTGCAGAGCTTGGATTGAAAACTGTTGTTCTGCAATCAGGCGAGGACAGCTATTTTTCTATAGATAAATTATGCAAAATTGTTAAAGCAATAAAGAAATTTGATGTAGCAATAACATTAAGTGTCGGTGAAAAAACTTATAAGGAATACAAAGCTCTCAAAGATGCAGGTGCTGACAGATATCTGTTAAGAATTGAAACTACAGACGAAAACCTTTATAAAAAATTGCACCCGAATATGTCGTTTAAAAACAGAATAGAATGTCTGTATAATATCAAAGAACTTGGTTACGAAACCGGAACTGGTTGTCTTGTCGGCTTGCCTAACCAAACTATTGAATCTTTAGCCAATGATATTTTGTTTTTTAAAGAGCTTGATGCTGATATGGTTGGGATAGGACCTTTTATCCCTCACCCTGATACACCTTTAGGGGAATGTAATCTAGATTTGAACAAGAACTTTGATTTGTCACTAAAGGTAATGGCATTAACTCGCATCTTACTAAAAGATATCAATATACCTGCAACAACAGCTATGGAAACAATAAATCCTAACGGTAGAATTATTGCATTAAAATCCGGAGCAAATGTTGTCATGCCAAATATTACTCAAGGTGAATATAGAAAACAATATATAATTTATCCTAACAAAATATGCACAGATGAATCACCTGATAAATGCTCCGTATGTATTCGTTCAAAAATAGAAGCTATTGGACGCTCAATCTCAACAGGGAAAGGGTTTAGAAACCTTAACAAATAGATTGAATTTTGTAATTTTATTGCTATTATAAAACTACAAGGAGTAGCTTTATAATGACTTTGGGTAAAATTAACGAGGATTTTTCCAATAGATGTTTCGTGCGTATAAGTGGATATTATACGCAGCCTAAAGCTACATTAAAATATCCGAGAACCCCACAAAGGTCAATAAAAAGCCGTATTTCCAACTTGTTTAACAAAAACAAAACTATCAAATTAGTACCAACAAAACAAAATAATTTTTTAAAAAGAACTATGGGACTTGATTTGCATATAAAAAATGGTGACACTATCGGTATCGGCAGTAATCTGTTCATCAATAACGGTGGTGTATTGGACAGATTGAATATGACACCTGCGAAATACCACGATTTGTTCCCTAAAAATGTATCCACACAAGTTGCACAAAACAGACAGCTTGGTGACTGTTGGTTGATATCAACATTAAATGGACTTATGCGAAAAGCTAAAGGAAAAATTGCAGTATTAAAAACTTTTGGACAAGATTATGAAGATATGTACATCAAACTACCTTCCAAAACTGTACGTTTCCCTAAATCACAAATTGCAACAAAACCACAAGAACATTTAACAGGTCCTAAAGGTTTACAAATGCAAGAGGAAGCTGTTGCAATAAAGCGTATAAAAACAGTATCCGGTGATATCTCAGAGCTTCAATATGTCGCAGGCGTTCCGTCTTTTCTCTCCAGATTAAACTGTGGAACACAAGCAGAGGCGCTTCACCAATATCTGCCTGAGGTAAAACCTACAATTATAGAAAATAATAAAAAAGCTGCTCAAAAAGATATAATAAAAAAATACGCCAACAAAGATGATGTATTTCTTGGTCTTATGACGGATTCTAACCCTAAAGACCCTCAAAAAAAATTTGGTGAAATTTTAATTCCAAGACACGCTTTTGTTGTAACTTCATACGATAAAAAGGCAAAACTCGTAAGATTACAAGACCCTTATGAACCTGAAAGAAGTATCAGATTATCCTTTGAAAGATTGATGAGGTTTCCGTTTACATTAACTTTAGCAAAGTTAAAATAAAAAAAATGCCGAAAACAAATTTGTTTTCGACAAAAATTTTCCCTTTATGAAAAGTATCATATTTGTATCGTATTAAAGCTGAGTAAATCTTTGGACTGCTTGCAATCACTATATCAAGTTTAAAGCGATTGATGGAGTTTGGTTTGCAGTTGCCAAAAGTGAAGCTGATGCTTGTTGAAGGATTTGAGCTTTAATATAAGCTGAAGATTCTTCTGCTACATCAGCATCTCTGATTGTTGATAATGCAGATGTTGTTTGTTCATATCTAACAGTTAGAGCATCACTTGCTGATTCAATTCTGTTTTGATAAGCACCAATTTGAGTTTGTCTTGTTGAAATTGTCTTAATCGCTTTATCTACTTGATCAAGAGCTGTATTATATTTGTTGCCACCAGTAGTAAATTGAGTTAAGAAGTCTTTTGCACTAACACCCATCAAAGTACTTGCAGAAGAATCTGCGAATAAATCAGCACTAAGTTTGATTTGGCTGTTTGCTGTAGAATCAATACCACATTGGATATTTATTTCACCTGCAGAACCGTCCATCAAGCTGATACCATTAAATTCACAGCTTGCCGCTACCCTGTCCATTTCTGATAAACGAGCTTGAATTTCTGATTTAATTGCATCTATTGATTCTTGACCATAAGTTCCGTTTGCAGCTTGTTCGGTCAAATCTCTGATACGTTGTAAGTGAGTTGTTAATAAATCATAGTTATTTTCAACAGTACTTAACAAGTTTGTACCAATATCACAGTTATCTTGCGCTACTGATGTTGAACTTAGTTGTACTTGCATATTTTTTGATACAAAGTAACCTGCTGCATCATCTTTTGCTGCGTTAATTTTATAACCTGTTGTCATACGTTCGATAGATTTGTTCAAACTATTTGTTGCAGATGTCATGTTTCTTTGAACTAGTAATGATCCCATGTTGGTATTAATTGTTAGTGCCATAATTTGATACTCCTTTCAAATTCTATCGGCTAACATATCCAATACATGCACCACAGATAGTGTGCCACATATCTCAAATGAGTCACTTAACAGTTTTGCTTTGCAGATTATAATCCTAATAACTGCAACTATAATATCGCTAGTTCATTGTGATACTTTTTATGAATGCAAATACTCCTTTTATGCTTCATAAAAATCTTTGACGACTATTGATTGTGGGTAATGTATCTTTCCGTATCCCCGAGTTGTATATCCTTATACTTGTATTATTACACATGTTTATAAAAAGTAAACCCTTTTGAAATAAAATTTGTAACAAAAGTATATAATAAAATAAAAATCCAGCAATATTACTACATTCAGACCCTATATATTTTTTTACAATTTATTAACATTGTAAAATATTGTAAAAAAATATCTAAAAATCCTAAAGATTTTCAAAAAAATGTCGATATATAAACCACAGACAAAAAGAAAGGATAGTATATGTTAAAGAAAGTTGAAACACCTACTTGTAATACCTTCAGTGGCGTAGAATATATACTCAGAGGAGCAAAGAAAAGACGTGCCTCTGCGATTGCAAATGCCAGACGTATGAATGCCGAGGTCGGAGTTCAAACAAAACTGGTTGCAGTTAAGTAATCTTGGTCTAACGATTTAGTAAGATAGTTGAGAGTAATTTTAAGCGAACTTCGGTTCGCTTTTATTTTGCTTAATATATCTTAATTGAATAAGCAATTTTTTTATATTTGAAGTTTTTATCAATATATAATTAGTAAAAAGGTGGTGTATAGTTATGGTAAATATTTCAGGTAAATTGTTAGGTGTAAACAAAAACGGTTACAAAATTTTTAAAAATGTTATACGAGAAGATGGTAATAAGGTTTATGATAATACAAAAACTTATCTTACTTATGTAAACAAAGAAGGTAAAGTTGAAAAAGTTTTAAAACGAAATGTAGTTTCTAAAAGTGATATACATAAAAAAGGAACAGTCCCACATAGCAGTTGGACATCTACGGATATGCAAACTGGAAACAGAGTAGAAACCAATTATTACCCTAGAGCAATTACTAAATATAACTCTTATCCACAAAGTGGATATACAACTCAAAATTTAGTATTATCGCAAGATGGCAAAAATGTAGTTAACTATGCAAAACAAACAGCATCTTATAATGCCGGAATCACATATGGCAATCCAAAACAAGGCAGATGGGATTCAAGAAGTGGAGATTTGGCTTCTGTAAACGAACCAAAATGCGAATGGACATCTTTGGCAGACTATAACCAAAAGAATCCTTATTATCAATTTAAATAAGTCCTTTTCAAAAATAAAAGTTTATGCTACCATATAAATACTTTGACAGGAGCTTGTGGAAAAGTGGCCGAGTAGGCTTAAGGCGGCACCCTGCTAAGGTGTTGTGTGGAGCAATCTGCACCGTGGGTTCGAATCCCACCTTTTCCGAATTTTAAAGGTTTTAGCAATATGCTAAAACCTTTTTTAATATAAAATAATTCATTCAGACTTCGGTTATATGCTCACTATTTTTACATTATGTCACATTATGTCAATTTTTTATTATTAAAATACTTTATATATAAAAGCCCTTTATGGGAAATATTATTGTAGGTATATGAATGATTAGTGTTAGTAAAATACAACCAAAACTGTATGAATATTTGCGAGCAACTTCCAAAGCCAGTTTAGTACAAACTAAACCAATCAATACTGCTGGTGTTCAACTTAAAAATCTGAAACTTGATTGCGATAGATTTGAAAAACTTAAATATTCTAATACCGAAATTGAAAAAGCTTATAAAGAATATCAAAATAGTCCGTATATAAACTACTATTTGCGAGAATCAGAACCGTTGTCTATAAAATCTAATCAAATTGTTAGTTGCCTAAAACAAGGAATCAATCAATCGGAACCTATATCAGGAAAATTCTTTAGAGGAATTCAAGACTGCAAAGATGACCAAAATATAGTAGAAAAACTTGTATTTAATAACAAAGGTTTCACATCAACCACCCCTGAAATAAACAAAAGATATGCAGAAAGTTTCTACCAGCCACAAAACGGGGTATTGATTGAATTTGATTTAAAAACTCCAACAAAAGGTTTCAAGCCAAATGATTATGAAGTTATATTTGATACAAAGGCTTTTTCTTCTGATAAATATAACTTAGTAAAAATAAAAGATAGACATTATAAAGTTCTTGAAAAAACACCTTCAAGACCTGCAACAAAATTTACGCATTTTGATGAAGGTGGAACTATAGTATTCGGAGATTTTCCAAAAGATTATGTTCAAACAAGGATAGAAAAATTTGAGCCACAACCTACTATATTCAAAATAAACAAAATTAAAGGAAAAGGTAAAACTAAAACAAATACAGTTCAAAACAATGAAATAAAAGAACTCTTACCACATTACCACATAGATTTGTTGCGTAGTAATGGAGCTAAAACTGGAACAAATGCAGTCCAAAGTGTTGTCGAAGAAAGTCTTAAAAACCCTTTAACAAAAGGACGAGTAACACTAGACGCACAAGATATAGATAAAGTTGGTTCTCCTGCCGGATTCTACTACAAATTAGGGTTTCGATTTAGCAATCCTTCGATTAATGAAGAATTCGCAACTTGGCTTAAAAATGGTGGAACAAGAGCAAACGCACCACAAACTACAGGATTTATGTTTTTACCAAAAGAAAATATAGAACATTGTTTAAATTATGGTAAATAATGGATATTCAAACAATAATGAATTAATGTAAAACTTTGAGAAGGTGTAATGTTCTGCAAAAATTTTAATTGTATAATTATAGGGTATTGTGTAAAAGGAGGTAAGTATAAATGGAAGCTAGAACATTAGACAGATGTATAAACACCGTAATACTTTTGGCAGGTATTGGTTCTTTGGGAGCAGTACATTATAAACATGAAACTAATAAAGCTAATAATATAAATAACCTAAATAAAGAAATTCAAATGAAGGATTCTGCAAGATATAGCAATCTTGTTAAAGCTGGTAAAACAAAAGATATTGATTTCTTGGAAGCTCAAGCAAAAAGAATGAATGATTCTCTAAAGCTTGATAGCATCGCAAAAAAGGCATACTTTGAAGGAGCTAAAATGGTGAAAGATAGCCTTCAAAAAGCACCTAAGGTTGTTAAATAATATAGAATTTATATTAAAACAAATTAACTACACCCAATATTCAAACAAGTTTTTGGTGTAGTTTTTGTTTGGATTAGCATTAAATTTTTCCATAGCAGATTCCAGTTTTGTCATAAAATCTGTTTTGTTTTTGCTATTTTTTATCTCATTCAATGATAAAATCCCGTTTCCGTCTGCATCTGCCTCTCTTAATTCATCAAGATTCTGCATTGAATTTCTTGCATTGATTTTTGCATCTAATTCCGGATTATCACTTTTAACTGTAAACATTCCATCTTTACTCAAAGGTAACATTATATAACTGGAAGTATAACCTTTATTAAATTCTATTCCTGATAGCATAACCGTCCTCCGATTCTATTGTACTTGAGGGTTAGATTAATTACATCATATGTTTAATGTAGAAATATTCTTAGAATTCACAACTTATTAATTATAGTTCTACCCCAACAAAATTGTTTATTATAAAATATAACGAACAAGAGCAGGTGTTTGGTATGTCTGAGGTTTTTAACAACAAGATTAATATTCTAAAAGCATTAGCTATTCTGATTGTAGTTGCTGGGCATTTGGAATTTTCTCTGATTCCGATGTTTCCACCATATTCATTTCAAGTGATTTTATTTTTCTTTATTGCAGGAATACTGTATAAAGAAAATTATTCTTTTATAGAATTTACAAAGCGAAGATGTAAATCTCTTTTACTACCCTATTTTTTGTATTCTTTTGCATATATAGGAATAACTAAGGCTCTAACACCTATGTTCGGTAAATTTTGGGGACTTCCAATTACTCTAAAAAATGAATTATTAATACCTTTTCTAACGGGGCATCAACTAGATTTGATATCCCCACTATGGTTTGTTCCTTGTTTATTTATCACTCTTATCATATACAAACTATTTTCATACCTAAAAATCAATAATATCCTAAAAATCGGATTATTTTTCTTGCTTTCTTTATGTGCAATACAACTGCAATCATATTCCGAAAACATTTATCTATTGTGGATATTAAGAACTATGTTTGCTCTATTTTTTGTTCACTTAGGATATATGTATAAAAATAACATTGAAGGCAAATATGACATTTTTTCATATAAAATATTGAGTTGTATGTTAATTCTACAATCTATCTTGTGGCTTACAAATAAAGATTTCACCGCACAAGATGGAGTAGGGCTACATTTTTTATTAGTATGGGGCAATTACAACAACTGGATTGTTCCGATTTTGACAAGTATAACAGGAATTTGGATTTGTTTATTCCTTGTAGAAAAGACATTTGATATAATAAAAGATTGGAAATTCTTACAAAAAGTAGGACACAACACCTATCATATAATGGCTAATCATCTATTAATCTTTAATTTAATAACATACTCATTCCTTACAATTAAAGGAATACCATTTGACATAAAAAACAACGCTGATATTTATTGGTTTTATTTCCCACTAAAAACGACATATTTCTATTTTGTATTTGGAATAATTATCACAACCTATATTGGAGAATGTTTAAAATATTTAAACAAAAAACTATTTTCTAAAATATAGTTGTAGGGTCACTGAATATTGACATTACAGTTGCCCAAAATCCGTCATGATTATTCTTTGGTTTGTTTTTGGCACCTATATGATGCTCTTGTTTTACATTTCTGATTATATTATCTGACATTTCTGACAAATTATATCTGGAATCATTTAATAAATCTCTATTTATTTTAAATTCTTTATCTTGCCTCAACAACAGGTTTGGATATTTTAGTTTGAAATAATCGATATCCTCTTTGCTTAATTCAAACGACTTACCAGGTAAAAACATAAGTTTTTCATTAGGTTCTAATTTTTGTGAGAGTCTGATATTCCCTTTATAATTGGCTTGCATAGAGGTTATATTATCAGCAACCCCAGCCCAAGAATCAAGCAATATTGTTTTCTTGTTTGGTGTTACAAAATGTTCTTTTGTAACCTTTTCTCTACCGTCCCAATAATGATAGTCTTTTGGTAAGCCTAAATTGACAGCAGATACAATATGATCCAAATCTCTTATTTCACCGGTTTTATTATTTACTGCATACAAAGAAACAGTATTAACATCTTTATACCCATTTATTTTTAGTGCAACATTTGTTGCATGGGCTTTTTCAAAACAATTTCCGGTTTTTGTTTTCTTTAGCCCCATTAACATTCTTATTTGAGTTTCTCCCTCATTATTAGAGAAATAATACTCCCTCAAATTCATAATCATATCGCCTATGTACTCAAAAAACCTCTTTGATTGTCTTGTTGTATAGACAGATTTATAATTAATCATTTTAGTACTTGAAGCCATTGGAAACTCTTTATTTACAAGGCGACAAATTTTATCAGCCTTGCGTATTGAGACATTTTTAGCTCCAAAAGACGGATTATAAGTGTTATTATCATAATTTGTATTTGCCAGCATAACAATTTATATAAAACTTCTAATAAAATTTTTTGCTATTTTATTTAACAATTTTTAGCAAATTCATTTACCTAAACAGTTATACCTATTTGGTTAATTACAAAATTGTTATTTTATTTGATATTACAATTATGAAACGCATTATTATTTTATTGATTACTTTAGTTTTAATTATCTTAGGAATTATTGTATATAAGCAACTTACTTATACACATATCACAGTTCAATTTAAAGAACTTCGTCCACATGAGAAAAATCTTCCAGTCTATTATAAAGGTATCATTATAGGCAAAGCAGGAGAGAAAAAACATACAGACGATTATCAACACACCTTGATGAAGGTTGTTCTTTATCCAAAAAATCTTCATTTACCTATAAATACCGAAGTTGAATTAAGGCAAATTGTCAAAAACCGTAAGACAAAAGATTATCTTGAACTTTTATATCCTGAAAATCCGTCCACTACCTTGATATCAAACGGTACATACTTGAAAGGATATGCAACCGTTGGACTGGAAACCTTTGCTCATAATCAAAGAATTGAGGATTTAGAGGCCATAAAACAAAACTTGAGAAATTCCTCAGAAAATCTTAACTCCACAATCGAAGCCTTAGGAGGATTATTCGTATTACTTCAAGATGTTGTAAACGAAAACCGAAGCAATTTAAAAGGCACAACAAACAACATTCGCAAAGTTTCTTCTAACATCAACAGCGCAAGTATAAAAGTGAATAACTCAATTAAACAAGAAGAATTGGAATCAATAGTCAATACAATAAATCGTTCCTCTAACAATGTAGAACGAATAACCGAAAGTGTTTATGACACCTCTGTCGGTATAAATAAAAGTATTCCGAACATATCCTCAACCATAAACGAAACCCAAAACTTGATAGCCAATACAAACGCTATATCTTGTGGAGTTCGACAAACTCTTAGAAAGCATTTTGGTGGGCTAAGGTTAATCTTTGGGCGCAGTATAAAGGAAGCTGAATGCAAACCTTGTGGCAGATAATATCTTGAAATATAATAATATTAACTATATTTCAAGGATTGATATAATGGAGATAAGAAAAAGATTAGAACAGGAAGCAGAAGAAAAATACAGAGTTTTTTCATCAGCTTTGATACCTAACATAGATAATGTATTGGGGGTAAGAATCCCAAAATTAAATAAATTGGTAAAAGAACTGTACAAGACAGACTGGAAACCTTTTTTAAACCAACCTTGCATTTATATGGAAGAAACAATGCTCCAAGGTATGTTAATTGCAAAAACAGGTGATTTTGAACTTGTGAAACAATTTGTTCCAAAGATAAATAATTGGTCTGTTTGTGACAAGTTTTGCAACTCTTTAAAATGCGTAAAAGATAACAAACAACAAGTTTGGAAATTTATTCAACCATACCTGAAATCAAAAAAAGAATACAACAACAGATTTGCCCTTGTTATTATGCTTGAATATTTTATTGAAGAAGATTACCTTGCTAAGATTTTTGAAATATTAAACACTTTTAATTCTAAAAAATATTATGCACAAATGGCTGTGGCGTGGTTGGTTTCTAGAATATCCTACAGAAACAACAGAGTTTTTGAAAACTACAAAACTTGATGATTGGACTTATAACAAATCTATACAAAAAATTATAGAGTCATTAAAAGTCGATAAACCCACAAAACAAAAACTTAAATTAATAAAGCGATAGACTTGTTCTTAAACAAGGTTATCATCTCATGAGTAAGGCTTATGCCGTCATTTTTCAGTTCAATTTCTTCTGCCTTAAACCAATTAGCTTCTTCGAGCTCAGTTCTATCAAGTGTAATATCGCTATCTGAATCCAATTCTGCCCAAAAGCCCATTAATAAAGTTTCAGAAAAAGCCCAAGGCTGACTTTTGTAGAATTTGAGATTTTTAACTTTTAATCCGACTTCTTCCATGACCTCACGATGGACTGTTTCTTCTATAGTTTCACCGATTTCATTGTATCCTGCAATCAAGGAATAATGTTTATACTCACGACCATTGTATCTTGTAAGCAACAATTTATCTTTATTAATAACTCCAACTATTACTGCCGGACAAATTTTCGGATATATTTGAATATGACATTTTGAACAATGCAACATTCTCTCTTTATCCGAATGTTCAAGTGGAGTACCACATTGACCACAAAATTTGTTATGCGAATACCAACGGTATATTTGATGTGCCGTTTCAAGGATAAATTTTGTAGTTTTCTCCTTATAATCGCTTATAGGTGCATATTCAGCATTAATTTCTTCCATTGATAAGAAATATTTTGTATCATCAATAGAGAACAGATACCTCACTGGGGTATTGCTAAAATCCGTTATAGCAACGGTTTTACCAACAAATGATAGAATACAATCACCTTTTGAAGGTTTAGTATTTTTATAATGATTATAAAAAACATGTGGTGCAATATCTTGTATCATAACAACATTATACCAAAAACTTTTATTTTAACCTCTTGACAAAAAATCAAAAAGGGTTATTATATTACTAGACCCCCGTAGGGTGTAGTAATAAAAGGAGAACATTATGAAAAAATTAGCGATTGGATTGTTTGCTCTTTCTCTTATGTGTGCAACAGTAGGGTTTGCAAACGCTGCAACAACTGCAGACCAATGTACATGTGCCTGTCAGAAAAAATGTGATTGCCATTGTTGTAGAAAAGGCGATTGTAAATGTGGTGCAGATTGTAAATGCCACAACCCTAAATGTACCTGTAAAGACTGTAAATGTACATGTCCTGCATGTCAAAAATCACACGAAAGTTTTGTAAAAAAATTCATTAAATGTGATTGCGAAAAATAGCTGAGGAATATGGGGCATTTTGCCCCATATTTATTGGTAAAAAATTCGGAGGAGTATCAAAATGACAGACCAATCACGAGAAAAAAGAACATTATTAGTTATTATTCTAACCCTAATTACAATGTTTATTGAGATTGTAATAGGTTATATTACGCACTCAATGGCTTTATTCGCTGATGGTTGGCACATGGGAACACACGCTTTTGCTCTCTCTATAACATTTATAACTTATGTTTTGATAAGAAAATTAAAATTTTCTGATAAATTTGCTTTTGGTACAGGCAAATTCGGCACATTATCAGGATTTGCAAGCTCAATCCTACTTGGTTTAACAGGTATTTTAATCATATTTGAATCTATTGATAGAATATTTAACCCCGTAAACATTTGTTTTAACGAAGCTATTATTATTGCGATTATAGGCTTAATTGTAAACAGTATATGTATTCTTATTATGGGAGGTCATCAACATCATATTGGACACAAACACAACCATGAACACGAAGATTACAATTTTAAATCAGCCTATATGCACATATTGGCAGATGCAATGACTTCCGTTTTTGCAATATCTGCTCTATTTGCAGGCAAATATCTTGGTTGGATAGCACTAGACCCTATTGTCGGCTTCTTGGGTGGTACTGTTATTTGTATTTGGGCATACAACCTAATCAAATCAACAACTGCAATACTTATTGATACAGAAAACAAATCTATTAAAAACAAAATCATTGAAAGTTTAAAAAACGATATTGAATTCACCGAACTTCTTGTTTGGAACACATCTGAAGATAAAGTTTCAATAGTTGGGAAATATAAAACTATTACAAAAATAAAAGAATCAGAAATTAAATCAAAAATCAAAACAATAACCGAATTTGACAAAATTGTTTTGGCAAAAATTATTTAAGAACTTTGTTTAGCAAAGTGATAAATTCGTTCATCTTATTTTCTTTTTCTTTAGGATTATCATGTTCAAAAGATTCTTTAACACAATGAGAAAGGTGAGATGAAAGAATCTCTATATTAACCTTCTTCAATATTGACTGCGCCGCAGAGATTTGGTAACTAACATCTACACAATCTCTATCTTCTTCAATCATTTTTATAATCCCATCAATTTGTCCACGAGCTGTTTTTAGTAATCTTGAAACATTTTTATGATCGTGCATTCTACTCTCCGTATTGTTAGCCTAAATTTCCGTAAAAAAAACAGGTAGGATAACCTTCCTGTTAAGATTTTACACTAGCCGAAATATAAATAGCATGTTTATTATAGTCATTTTTTTAAGAATTGACAAGAGGTTTACATTATTTGAACTAGAACAACAAAAAATAAAATAGCACAGCCAATAATATATATGGCGAAACAGGGATAAATAAAGGGTTTTGAGATTTTTTAAAATTGGAAATCAAATTTTTAACCTCAACAAATAATGCACAAATCAGGTTTACAAATATTAATACTTTTATATATAAGCATGGATTTATAAGCCCTATATGGCTAAAAAATACCAACAAATAAGCCACTCCAAACCACAACAAATAGAGAATTGTTCTATAATTCTTCTGATTTATACAACGATTTATGTATTTAACAAATGCAGTTATACCGATAAACAAAAGCGCCAAAGCCGATAATATCAACAAATGCGACAGACCGACAAGACACCCAAATGCAGTGAACAAATGTAAATCTCCATCTCCAAGAAATTCTTTTTTGCATTTATTTGAAATCCATAACAGGATTTTGGTTATACCAAAACAAACTGCACCACCGTATATTGAATTCAAGATATCCGTATAATTAAACAAAATAGAACATGGTATCAGATAAGCTGCATATTTTGAGCATATCATATTGGATTTGATATCCATGCCGGCAAGTATAAGAAATAATGATGTACAAATCGTTGCTACAAAAAATTGAAACGAAATACCGTATTTTAGATACAAAAACAAAAATATCAAACCTGTAACAAGTTCAACAATAGGATACATAATATCTATCGGCTTACCACAATATTTGCATTTTCCTTTCAAAAACAAATATGATAGTATTGGGATTTTATATTTCCATTCAATCGGAGTATCACACTCCATACAATGAGAAGGTGGAAAGATTATACTTTCACCGTTAAGAGTTCTTATAATTAGAACATTATAAAAACTACCCAATATTAGCCCCAAAATAAATATCAAAACCATACTAATCCAAAGTTTCGCTATCTTTTATCAAGTTATACATAAGAGAATATGCTTTTTTTAACTTTCTTGACACCATCATTTCGTTCATATTAAGTTTTTCTGCGATAGTTTTTTGTTTCATATCCTCGTAGTAAAATAATCTGATTATTTGTTTTAAATCATCAGGTAATTTTTCAATGACATCATCAAGCTCAATCTTCATATCATATCGCTCTAAGAACTCATCATAATCACAAGATGGTGTCAAATCACCTATTGAAGCATTATTTTCGGAATTGCACACAACCTCATCAAGAGATACAATTTTGCGTCTTCTATCAACATCTACTGCTGTTTTAACCTTTTGAACAGGGATATCAAGAGCCTGTGCAACTTTTTCATCAGTCAGTTTTTCAAGTTCTTTGTCTGATAAGGTTTTTGAAAAATTCTTGATACGCAAAGCCAATTCCAAAACCTCTCTAGGCACTTTTATCATTGCAACTTTATCTCTCATATAATGTTGCATTTCACCAACAATTTTATAACCTGCATATATTCTGAATTTAGGATTCTTTTCTGGTGAATATTTTTCTATCGCTTTAACAAGACCGATAGAGCCAGCTTGCACCAAATCCTCAACAGGATCCTCTGCTCGTCGAGCAATAGAATGTGCAATTTTTTTTATAATTGGCATCATAGCAACAACTATCAAGTTCTCTAATCTTTTTTTTTGAACTCTCTTTGTAGTTTCTCTATATGCAACTAACCATTCTTGAATTTTTGCGTAAATTGAATCTTCTGTTTGTGTATTCATATAATTCTATGTTATCATAAAGGTATGAATTTTACAGAGAAAACTTTAACATCAGAATATGTATTTAAGGGCAAAGTTATTAATGTCAGACGTGATGATATTGAGGTATCAAACGGTCATAAATCAATGAGAGAAGTAGTAGAGCACTCAGGTGGCGTTACTATGTTGGCAGTAAAAGATAATGGCAATATTTTGTTTGTAAGACAGTTCAGATACCCTATCAAATCAGTATCATTAGAACTTCCTGCAGGCAAACTTGAGCCAAATGAAGACCCTGATTTTGCAGCAAAAAGAGAACTTGAAGAAGAAACAGGATATATTTCAGATAACTGGGTTAATCTGGGGTACATTTATACTTCTGTCGGCTTCTGTGATGAAAAATTGAATCTTTATCTTGCTAGAGATTTAAGATTCAAAAAAGAAAATCCTGATGAGGACGAGATTATTGAATGTGAAGAATATTCTCTTGAACAAGCTCTTGAAATGATTGATAACGGAACTATCAACGATGCTAAAACTATATGTGCAATATTAAGAGCAAGAAAGTATTTAGGACTATGATAAAACTTGTTGCCACAGATATTGATGGAACTATTCTGGGAAAATCCGGAGAGTTTACTTTAGGAGTCAAAAACTGTATCAAAACACTACAGGAACAAGGTATCAAGGTTGTTATTATCACAGGGCGTATGTTTGCTGCAGCAAGACTTGTTGCAAAAAGAATTAATCTTACAACACCTGTTGTTGCATACCAAGGTGGAATGATAAAAGAAAGCGCTGACTCCAACAATATTTTGTACCAAGCGTGTATCCCGTTAGATGATGTACACCAAATAATAGACTGGGCAAGAAAAAACAATATACATTTGAACCTGTATTCAAATGATGTTTTATATGTAGAAAACGATAACGACACAATTAAGCAATACGCAAAGCATCAAAACATACCATACAAGGTTGCTTCTTTTGATGATATAAAACTTGAAAATATTAACAAATTACTTGCTATAGACTATAACAATGCAGATTTGGTAACAGAATGGATAAAAGATAGGCAAAAAGCTATGCCACATCTATATATCGTAAAATCTACACCGTATTTTTGCGAGTTTTCAACTATTGAAGCTACAAAATCTTGTGCCGTAAACTTCTTAAAAAACTATTGGAATCTTAAAGATGATGAGGTCTTAACAATAGGCGACCAAGACAACGATATCGAGCTATTAAAAGCAGGTGGTATCAGTGTTGCTATGGGTAACGGGGCAGAAGGGGCAAAAGCTGTTGCTGATTATATTACCGACACTGTTGATAATGACGGATTTGTCAAAGCGATGAACAAATTTGTACTAGGGAGTTAAAATGTTTAAAATTGGATTAGGATATGATATCCATAGATTAGTAGAAGATAGAGATTTGATTATTGGTGGTATTAAAATACCTTACGAAAAAGGATTATTAGGACATTCTGATGCTGATGTATTGATACACGCAATAATTGATGCGTTGTTAGGTGCTGCAAATCTTGCAGATATAGGAACTCTTTTCCCTGATACTGACCCTAAATACAAAGATGCAAATAGCATTATGTTATTAAAAAATGTTATAGAACTTGTAAAAGAAAAAGGATATAAAATTAATAATATTGATAGCAATATTATTGCGCAAGCACCAAAGATGATGCCACATATCCCTGAAATGAAAACAACTTTGGCAAAAGCTATGGACATAGATATTGAAAGTATTTCTATAAAAGCTAAAACAAAAGAAAAATTGGATTCTGTCGGAGAAAAACTTGCGATAGAAACAAATGCTGTTGTTTTATTAGAAAAATAGGAGAAATAACATGAAATTTTTACATACAATGATAAGAGTAAAAGATATTGATGCGTCTTTAAAATTCTACACCGAACTTTTGAATATGAAAGTAGAAAAACAAAAGAGATTAGATGATTGCACATTATACTTTTTATCAGATGAAGAAGGTACTGCACAAATTGAACTAACATACAATGATGAGACACCTAAAAACGGTTATGAATTAGGCAAAGGTTTTGGGCATTTTGGTTTCGCAGTAAAATCACTGGACAAATTTACAGAAAAACTTCATTCATTAGGTTACGAATATCTTTATGAACCATTTGACTTGAACGGCAAAGGGTCAAAAATTGCGTTCGTTAAAGACCCTGACGGATACGAAGTTGAACTTATTGAAAAAGTAAATTGGTAATGCTACGCATGTAGATAAGTTACTAAGTAATTAGGTTAATAAGTTAATAAGAGTTTTATTTATAAATTGCGAACAATAAATAGTCATTACATTCTCTCGTAATTATTAAAGAATTTCTTAATAACTTAATAACTTATTTACTTATTCACTTCACTTTCCAAATTTCAAATAAGACTCGATAAATCCGTCAATATCACCGTCCATAACGGCATCAACATTTCCGACCTCGTAACCTGTTCGGTGATCTTTAACCATTTTGTATGGGTGAAAAACATAAGAACGAATTTGTGAACCAAAATTGATATCAAAAGCTTCACCTTTTAACTCTGCAAGTTTTTTCTCATGTTCTTCTTGCTTTATAGCAAGAAGTTTTGACACCAATATTTCCATCGCTATTGCTCTATTTTGGAGTTGCGAACGTTCTTGTTGAGATTTTACAACAATACCTGTTGGCTTGTGATAAATTCGGACTGCAGTTTCTACCTTATTAACATTTTGTCCACCTGCACCACCTGAACGCATTGTTTCAATTTCGATATCATCAGGAGGTATGATAATTGTTTTTTCAATATCTTTTATTATTGGTGAAACTTCACATGATGCAAAGCTTGTTTGACGTTTTCCATTTGCATTAAAAGGTGAAATCCTAACCAATCTGTGTACACCCTTTTCTGCTTTTGCATATCCATAAGCATATTTACCTGAAATTTTTATTGTCGCAGATTTTATTCCAGCTTCTTCTCCGTCAGACTTATCTAAAAGTTCTACATGCCAGCCCTTTTTCTCTGCCCATCTTGTGTACATTCTAAGCAACATACTCGCCCAATCTTGAGCATCTGTACCTCCAGCACCTGCATTAACAGTTAAGATAGCATCAGCTGAATCATATTCTCCACTAAGCATTTTTTGAAAATCAAATTTATCAAGAGATTTTTCTAAATCCAAAAGTGAAGAATCAATTTCTGAAATCAACTCCTCATCACCTAATTCATAAGCCGTTTCAGCATCTTCAATAGTCGTATCCCACATAGATACCATATCTAAAGTCTGTTTGATTTCTTTTGATTCCTGTCCAAGTTCAGAAGCTAATTTTTGGTCTGCCCAAACCTCAGGGGATTGTAATTTTGTTTCTATTTCAGCCAAATTGGTCTTTAACTTATCTAAGTCAAAGACACTCCTTGTTTTTTAGAACTCTGTTTTTTAATTCATTGATATCCATACAGATATTCTATTATAAACACAAACCTTAGCCAAGAATATCAAGTTTATGTTTTTCCGGACGTTTTGGTTTTGGGTCAATTTCGCCAGCTTTGTATGAATCAGAGAAAGAAAGAGTATATTTAGCCTTTTGATTATCAATATTGTAACCACCAAGTTTTGTAGCTTTTTGAACTTGTAATGCTTGATTGTACAAAGAACCTGATAAATTGAAAGACATGTAAACCTCTTCTTTTTAAACTTACTTACTCAACGAATTTAAACTTAACTCTTACTTATATATAAAGTATATACTCATGCAAGAATTTCAAAGTTTTAGAAAACTGTAATATTTCTTTACACAAAAGGCAATTTTTAAGAATTAGAATACTTTATATAAATATAGAGTTAAGTATTTTATAGGGATAATTTATAATGGTATCAGGTGCAGATAATATTAATTTCTTTACATTCAGAGGTAAACCTCCAATTCAACCAGTAAAAACAGGTTTTGCAACACCTACTCGTGAGGTTGAAAAAACAGGTGTTAACTATGCAAAATATGATGGCAAAGCTCAACCAAACTTTGCACAGTTTGATACATATCAGTCACCTACAGTAAAAGGTGACGGTATTCATGCAGAAAAGTTAGACTTTATTGCATAAAAAGAATTTTAGGATCTGAAAATTAGGTAAGTGAAGTTTAAAACGGGCGATTATCTTTTGATAATCG
>USCK01000008.1 GCA_900553205.1 uncultured bacterium
AGAAGATGGATTGTACATTTTTTATGAAGCAAAGTACAAGGATGCGCCAATGCCAAAAGGTCAAAGGCTAGCACTTGAACATGTGTGTGATTGTGTTACTCATGATGATTCAGTCGGAATCGTTATCTTATGTCAACATGATTATGATGTAAATGAAGACGTAGACTTGGGAAACAGCATTGTTAGAAAGTATTACAAAAAGTATTGACAAAGTATATGCAACGCATATAATAGTAAGTGTAAAGAGACAAAAGTTAATAAACTTTTGGGAGGTATAGATATGAATTTTTTCAACATTTTTGACACCGGAATTAATTATGTGGTTCGCCCTGATACGGATGAAGAGTTAAAGGAGTATGTACTACCAATCACTTGTTATATGTATGATGAGTGTGTTGATAAGTATGGATTTGACAGTATTGAAGTAGAAGTTATTGTAGGTGCGGAAGATGAAGATGATTTAGAATACGCATTTGAAAGCTCTTATAGTGGACGTGGATTTGCAAACTTCCTTAGTGATGCAAGGTACACAAGCAACGGAGAAAAAGTAAAGAATTGGAAAGAAATTCAATATGACGTTGCCGATTACGAATTGCATATTGAGGATGCATACACATGCTAGATTATGATATCTTCTCGGTTTGCGAAAGAAACTTTGAAAAAAATGAAAAAATAGAACAAGAAAAAATTAAAGTGCAAATTGAGAAAGAAAGAAAAGAAGAAAGAAACAATTGGATTATGTTAATGGTAATGAGTTTCTTTCTAGGAACACTATTTATGCTTGGGTATCAATTAGTACAAATTACACAAAGATAGGAGATAAAATCATGGAAAACGAAACAAAAAAAAATGAAGAAAAAATTGAAGAAATGAGTATTTACGAAAAGCTTTCACACATTCAATGTGAATTGAAAGCTCCAAAAAACTTGTACAACAAGTTTGGAAAATACTATTACAGAAATGCCGAAACGATTTTGGAATCAGCAAAGCCTATCTGTAAAAAGTATCATACAAGTTTGATTGTAAATGATGAAATCGTATTTGTAGAGGGAAGATTTTATGTAAAAGCTATTGCAAAGCTTTGTGATTGGAAAGGCTACAGCATTTCTGCTTCCGCTTATGCTAGAGAAGAAGAAAAGAAAACAGGTATGGATGGTTCTCAATTAACCGGTTCATGTAGCTCATACGCTCGTAAATATGCGTTGAATGGGTTGTTTAACATTGACGATACAAAAGACGCTGATACGGATGAACAGTATGAAGAAAACAATGCTAGAACTAATAGCCAAACAAAAGTCACTAAGCGACAAAAAAAGGTTGCACAACCGCAAGATGATACAAAGGTTATTGAGGGATTGTTTACAATTATCGCAAAACAACAATCTGAATTGCTTGGCATTGGAGTTGATTTTAGAGAAGACAAAAATGTCATTGATTTTGTAAAAGAAAAAGCTAAAGTTGAAACTTTAAATTTGGGTGAAACAAATTATTGGAACTATGACAACTTAACACGTTTGAAAAATGTGTATGGTGCAATTTTATTAAAGAAAGGTAAAGGAATGTAAAAATGGCAAACTTAGTAAAAAAAGAAAATAACCAATTATTGATTCAGCAAGAAGTGGTCGAAAAACTGAAAGAATTCAAACGTCAAAAGAAAGAAATCAAAAAATATGAAGACGATTTAAAAACAGCACTTATCAAAGCCATGAAAGAAAGTGGTGTTAAATCGTTTGAAAATGATGATATCAAAATTTCGTATATCGAGCCGACCGTTCGGTATTCAGAATATGTAGATATTCCTAAGCTTAAATCAGATGGATTATACAGCTGTTATTGCACTGAAACAGAAATTCCGGTCAAAGAAAGTGTAAGGATTACAGTGCGATAATGCCAAAGCTATATAAACGAGGAAATACATATGTTTTAAACGGACTACAAATTAAAATGAGTGATTCTCTTCTATTGGACAGTGGAGAATCGCTTGAAGTAGACGTTAACATTGTTGACAAAAGGCACATAACACAAAATCAACGGAAGTTTATTTTCCTATTATGCAAAGATTTGTCTGATTATACAGGAGAAAATAAGGAGCTTATTCGAGCGACGGTGCAAAAATCGTATGAAGACACAAAGAAAATCTGTCACACGTCTTTGATGGATTATAGTGAAACGGAAGCTTCTGAATTGATTGATTGTATTATCGAGTTCGGAATAAGAATTGGTTGTCCAAATGTTGCTCGCTGTTTGGAAAATGGGTACACATTCAGCGAAAAGCAAACGTATTCTATGATATTGTCTAGGACCTGTTGTATTTGTGGAAGAACAGGTGCAGACATACATCACTATGACCAAATTGGTACCAAAGGAAACCGAGAAAAAATCAGTCATATCGGGCTTAGGGTTCTTCCGCTATGTAGATATCATCATACTTTATTTCACAACATTGGTAAGTTGGAGTGGGATAAAAAATTTCACACGACACCATGCAAGGTTGATGAAAAAATCGAGTGGTTTATAAAAAAAGGAGTTTTAAAAGAATTTGACGAAGATATTGAAGATAACAATTAATGGGAATCCTGTAACCAAAAAAAACAGTCAAGAAATACGTTTTAAGAATTGGCGAAAGCGTACAGGCCCATTTATCGTTCCTAGCGCCATTTATAGAACGTATGAGAGAGATTTTTGTGAACAATGTATAAATAGTCATGTTGTACCAAATGAGCCTTTAAACGAGCCTATAGAGGTCACATGTCTATACTACAGAAAAACACGTATTAGATGCGATCTAACGAATCTTTTGGAATGTACAGATGATTGTTTAGTAAAAGCTAACATCATTAAAGATGATAACTTTAAAATTATTGTCAGTCACGATGGAAGTAGAGTACTTTTTGATAAAGAAAACCCACGAGTTGAAATAATTATAAAAAGATTAAATTAAGTGTTGCATATAGTACACAAATATTGTAAAATAAAAGCACAAGGAGGAATGAAATATGGCAGTGATTAGAACCATCAAAAACGATAATTATACAACAATGAGTAATTATCATTTAAAAGACAAAAACATTTCATTGAAAGCAAAAGGCTTATTAAGTATTATGTTGTCTTTGCCCGAAGAATGGCATTACTCGGTTGATGGTCTGACCACGATATGTAAGGAAAGCAAAAATACAGTTAATTCGGTTTTGAAAGAATTGGAAGACAACGGATATCTACTAAGGCAAAGAAAATATGTCGATGGAAAGATATCTGAATGGGAGTATTTGATATTTGAAAATAATGATAATCATGATGATTACCTACATCCCAAAAATGAAGATATAGAAAATGAAGATATAGAAAATTGGGACGTATATAAATATACTAATAAATCAAATACTAAAGAATTAAATACTAATAAAGAAAAAAATATAAAAAAAGAAAGTGTTGATTCCGTTATCCACAATTACACAAACAGCGAAGAACTAGTTAGTGCTTTGTTGGATTTTAAAGAAATGCGTAAAGTAATGAAAAAACCGCTAACGCCAAGAGCAATGAAACAATGCTTAAAAAAGCTCGATGGGTTAGAGGAAGAGTCCAAGGTCAAAGTAGTGCTTCAATCGGTAGAAAATGGATGGCTGACATTTTATGAATTGAAAGATATAAAGCCGTTTACTAAAAACGGAACAACAGTTCCGCAATGGTACACAAAAACCGAACAACATGTAGCTAGTGATGAATTGAAAAATGAAGTGGAAGATATGCTTAGAAATCTAGGAGGTTAAAAGCATGAGATTAAAACGTTTAGACAGTTTGGATGAAATGATTAAAAAATATTGTGTAGAGAATGGGAAGATGGTAGAAAATGACAGCCAAAGAAATGTTTGAAAAACTAGGATATACAAGAAAAGTAGATTCAGAAAAATTAATATATACAAAATATCTAAATGCTAAATTTTTATGTCTTGAAATAACGTTTGATTTAATGGAAAAAGAAATTGAATGGTTTGATTGCTATGAAGATTATACGATAAGTAACGCTTTGTTATTAGCTATATGTAAACAAGCAAAGGAATTAGGTTGGCTAAGTGTGACTATATGAATAAAAAGCACAATGTAAAGAATTGGGGTGGATTTAAGGAACCGTATGAAAAATAGTGATATAGAAGTGGATATGACATACACACAAGCTTTTGAAAAGATAAAAATGCTTTTAAAAGAAAAGTGCATGGATAAGATGTTTTTTGGAAATGGAACATATTGTGCTATCGGACTAGTGGAAAAGGCTTGTATGATGGCAGACGAAAGGAATAAAGATGAAAGCGATTAAGGATGTAGCTTTAGTAGTATTGATTTTAGCAAGTTGTTATATGTGTCATGAATGGGCTTGGCAATATGGGCTATTGATGATACCAGGTTTCTTGTTTTTTGAATAGACATATGATTAGTATTAATTTAATTTATATAGTTGTAATTGGTTTTATAATCGTCACGATTATTTGCTTAATAGTTGATAAAGTATGCTATAAAACAACATATATGGAAACCGAAGAACATGCTAGAAACGCACGAATTAGGCAAGAAAGAATTAGCCGAAAGCAAAGTAAGGAAGTAGAAAATAATGAATGGATTTAATGAATTAGTCGGATCATTAGAATGGTTAAAAACCATGGCACTTAGATACTCGGAAAACAGGATGTTTGAGTATCAAGTAAAAACAGAACAAGCTTATAAAATATTAAAAGATTTTGTAAAAAAGGTAGGAAAAGAAAATGTTAAATAGCGTATGTTTGATTGGAAGACTTACAAAAGATTTAGAACTTAGACAAACACAAAGCGGTAATTGCTATGTAGGATTTACACTAGCTGTTAGACGTAATTTTGTAAAAGATGGACAACACGAATCTGATTTTATTAATTGTGTGGCTTGGGGAAAAACAGCGGAAACGATGTGTAATTACTTGTCCAAAGGTTCATTGATTGGGGTTGATGGACGTATTCAAACAAGAAATTATGACAATCAACAAGGACAACGTGTCTATGTGACAGAAGTAAACGTACAAAATTTTCACTTTTTAGAAAGCAAAGGTACACATCAAGAATATGAAAATACGGAACAGCCACAAAAACAGGAATATCAAGGTACACAACAAGCGACAACAAAGTATGATGGAGTACGAACGTTTGGCAGAGAAGAGTATAACGAACCTATAGATATCAAAGATAGCGACTTACCCTTTTAAAAATATTTTCGGGAATGTATATGTGGTCAAGAATTGAATATGAAAGCTTAAAACGTGGGGATGTTGTACACACAAAATTGTTCCACTCGGACGTAGATAAAAGGACGTTTGAGTGCGAACTTGTGCGTAAAATTAAAGACAATTGGATTGTAATAGAATTAAAAGGATTCAGAAACGAATTTTTAATGTCGAGGTTTGAGTACCAAGAATGTAAAATTGATGATTATTTTTTTAAACGTAGAATTGAAGAGCAACAGACGTATATAGACTATTATACAAAATGTTTGAAAAAGCATTTAGATGCAAGAACGGAGTTAGAAAGCAAACAATTATGGATGAAAAATGTAGAAGCGAACTTACAGAAAAAATCTTAGATAAAATCAAGTGTATCGTAGATAATTCAGACCAAAAGGAACAGAAATTGAAATTTTTCGAGGAATGCGGAGAACTTTTTGTGGAGTTAACACACGATACAACATATGATAAATTGTTGGATGAATTCAGCGATTTGATGGTCATGTATATCCAAATGGTGATGTACAAAAGCATTAAAGCAGATGATATTTTAAAACGCATGAATTTTAAAGCCGATAGACAAGTAATTAGGTTGATTAAAGCTGGAAAAATTGAAAGCGATGAGGAATGGTTTTAAAAATGGATATTGTGAGTTTTATTTTAGGTGTTTGTGTGATGTATCTAGTACAAAAAGTGTATGCTTTATATAAAATATATAAATTAAACATTGCTTTAAATATGGCTTTAATTGATTTAAAAGACGTGGCTAGATATGCAAACGAAAAAGCAAATTATAATGTTGGTAACATTAGTGATAAGGAAGATGATCGATGAAAATTGAAGACGGATTTGATAGCAGAAGAAGACGATTCAAAGCAAAATGGGAGTGTAAGTGTAAAAATGTAGAGTTCAAAACAGCAGACCCAAGCGATAAAAAGCTTTATGATTTTGTGCAAAATCGGAAATATGAAAAACTGGGATATACATCATTTCAAAACTATGTAAAAAAGAAAATTGAAGAAGATTTGAAAAAGGTGTAATATATAAAGTGCATATATAGGAGTAAAAAATATGACAAAAGAAGTGAAGACCCCATTATGCCAACGTCAAGCCAATTTAAAGTATAGTAAGAAAAACCGAATCAATAAAAGTTTGACCTTAAACAAAAAGTATGACATGGATATCATACAGTGGCTTGATAGTATGGATAATTCCACGGGTTATCTAAAAGAGCTTATAAGAAAGGATATAAAAAAGCATGGAGTATAAAACAACAGAAGCGCAAAGACGTGCTAAAAAAAAATACAATAAAAAAATGCAACGTAATCTTACGTTAAGTTTAAACCGCAAAACAGATGCGGATGTGTTAGCTTTTTTGGAAAATAAAGAAAACATAACGGGATACATAAAAAACCTGATAAGAAAAGATATGGATAAAGCTAAAAAATAGAGAGTGTAATCTAAACTGTGTAAGTTAGTTAGATGCGTACGGCTAACTAATGAACACAGTTTTTATTATGCCTATCTCATGATATGGTTGAAGGAGAAAAAGGAAAATGAATGAAATGAGTAAAATTAAAAGAAATCCCGCCGCTGTCAAGATTGCCAATGAAATCCTTAAAGAATATGACTGTAATTCATTAGCCGATATGCAGGATGCTCTCAAAGAAATCTTTGGTCCATTGTTTGAAGGCATGCTTCAGGGGGAAATGGACAATCATCTTGGTTATAAATCCAATTCAAAAGAGCCAAAATCTACAAAGAACAGAAGAAATGGTTCCAATCCCAAAACTTTAAAAACGACAATGGGAGAAGTAGAAATCAATGCGCCAAGAGACAGGAATGGATCCTTCGAACCAGTCATTGTTCCCAAACGATCAAAGGATGTTTCCAATATCGAAGGAAAGGTATTATCCATGTATGCACGTGGAATGTCACAACGTGATATCTCATCAACGATCGAGGATATTTATGGTTTTAAAGTATCACACGATATGATCTCGGATATAACCAATGCTATCCTTCCCGAAGTGGAAGAATGGCAGAACAGACCGCTCAAAAAATGTTACCCATTTGTTTTTGTCGACTGTATGTATGTTTCTGTCAGAAACGATTATGAAGCCAAAGAAGAAGCTGTTTATGTGATTCTTGGGTATGACCTGCAGGGACAAAAGGAAATTCTTGGTTTGTGGATGGATTCCACGGAATCAAAGAACTACTGGATGCAGGTATTTGATGAGATCAAGGCACGAGGAGTCGAAGATATCTTTTTCATTTCTATGGATGGCGTATCCGGTCTTGAATCGGGTGCCAAAGCTATTTTCCCCGGAGTTGTCGTACAAAGATGTATCGTTCATCTGATTCGGAACTCCATCCGATATGTACCAACTAAGGACTACAAAAAATTCACATCCGATCTTAAAAAAGTATATGGAGCCTCTTCACTAAAAGCAGCTAAGACTGCGTTCGACACATTCTGCGACAACTGGAAACAATATCCTGGAGCGATCGAAGTATGGAAAAGGAATTTCCTTCATGTAGAACAGCTGTTTGATTATGGATCTGCTGTTCGAAAAGTTATGTATACGACAAATGCGATCGAATCGGTAAATTCCTCCTTTCGAAAAGTGACGAAAAAAGGGTCATTTCCAAATCATGAAGCCGTATTCAAGCTGCTTTATTTACGGGTGAAAGAACTACAGAAAAAATGGGAGAAAGGACATCTGAATAATTGGTCGATGGTATTGAATCAATTGTTGGTCAACGATCAGTTTAAGGATCGTATCGAAAAGTACATTCAATACTGAATCTTTAAATGATATTTATTCCAATTTCCTTGTTTACAATGAGCCTCCGCCCCTAAGGACCTGAGAAAACGGCCAGTCAAAAAAATCAATTTTCAGCTGGCCGTTTTAAGCGTACATTAGGGTCGCTTATTATAAACAAGTTTTCTCGGTATAAAACATCATTTCAAAACAAGATTTAGAACTTATTAAAATCAATCATAAAATATTAAATACACACTTTTCTTGACAAACCCAAAAAATAAGGCTTTATCCTTTTTTTAAAAAAAATACACATTTTAGTTGACATTATATGGACATCGGGTATAATAAGTGTAAAGAGAAAGAGAGGTAAAAGAAGATGAAAACAGCAAAGGAGATAAGTAGCGAATGGCCGGAGTACGACAAAATGATAGCTTTAAGTCAATTGACGAATTACGGAGTGATATATCTTGATGAATATAATTTACCAATTGATGATGAATACTTATTGGAAGAACTTGTGAAATGAGAAAAAAATGACATTTAAATATTATGCAGTGATTAAAGGAGAAGTTGTTGATAAAAGCAACTCATTAGTAAGCTTGAGAAATAGAATGGATGAATATGTTCATTTTACACCATACAATATGGATAATGTTTATATTGTTACAGGAAAAAGGAATCCTTTAATCGTAAAGCAATATGATATGTTTAGCGATAAATGGTCTGCAAGCAGTAATAGATACAACGATATTTTAGGAAATAAAATCACAATTGAATAATTTATGAGGAACAAGAAATGAAAAAAGAACTTGTATTGAATACCATAGCTAATTACATCAATTACTATGATACTTTAGAAAATGAGTGTAAAAACAATACGGAGTACACACTCAAAGATTTAGTTGATGATATTAGGGAGTTGATAAACCAATAAAAAAAGATGGAAGTAAAAATGTAAAAAGAAAGTAGACATAATGTATGTTGAAACTAATTGATTAAGTGGTGGTGTTAACGCTGCCACTTTTTTAATGCTCCTACAGGATCAATAGACCCCCTACAATCGCAATAGCCCCCTTGGAACGCAATAGCCCCTACGATCGCAATAGAGTAGCCCCTTTGAACGCAATAGGAAAACCTAAGTAAATGCCTCGGAACTGTTATTTAAGTGTAACAAGCCACGCATACTATGTAGTAGCTGTATGTATATAGGCTTGTTTGATAAAAAAGTAGACTAGCAAAACAAACAATAATAACAATATAAATATATATAAGATAGATAAGATAGACAAGATAGACATAATAAATAAGACTATAATACTATATAAACATAAACAACATACCTATAAGACTATAAATACAAGTATAAGTACATAAAATAAGCAAGTGTAAAAGATAAGTGTATATATGATTCCAGACGATAAAGACACGTTTCTACAAGAGCTTAATTAAACAAAAATAATAATGCTGCACATCAATTAATACGCATAAATAAAGGCTTAAACACTTACATATATATAAATTAGGCATATGCACTACGTTGATAAAAAAGAAGACTGATTATTACAATAACTATATATATCTATATATGTATATACGGATATAACTTATATACTCTATATGCCACTTTTTAAGTCTGTACGAAAAGATAGCAGAAAGATATGATATTAGTGCTATTTGTGCTGAAATAACGCTAAAAACGGCTGAAAATGGCTTAAAACGATGGAAATGAACGAAAAATGAACGAAAAAAGCAGTTGTACACGAAAAAAACTGTAAAAAAACGAAAAAATTTTTAGTTGTACGCCAAACAAACTGTATACGGAGCGTGAACAAAGTGTCGGTTTTTCTCGGGGGTAAGACAAAAATGGAAGACAAAGTTGTTCACGGATTGTGAACAAACGCCAATTTTTAGCATGTGAGAAATATATGATTGCTAGCATGATAGAATCATATGATTTTTAGCATGTTAGGAGATGACAGAAATTAGCATGCGATAATATTAGCATGCGATAAAGTAGAGAATATTAGCATGCGATAAAGTAGAGAATATTAGCATGCGATAAAGTAATGAAACTTCACATGATAGAAAACGGCAATTCTTAACATGATAGAAAATAAGGAATATTAGCATGCTAAATAATAAAGAATATTAGCATGCTAAAATGAGCGAAAATATCACAAGTAAGTTGCTTATATATACTATAAGGAAGAAAAAAGAAAGTGAAAAAAATACACATTTTAGTTGACATTATGTGGACATCGGGTATAATAAAATTGTAAAGAGGGAAGCCCAAAAGAAGGGCTGGAGGTTAGAGATATGGAAAAAAAATATTATTATGGAAATCAAATTAGTGCGTATGGTATTGAAAAAGGGTACGTAGACTATGCAACGTTTTCAAATGCATTTAATTTGGTATTGAACAACGATATCATATCGTCAACATACGATATTGGTTATTGGAATCAAGTTAGCGGTGAAATTGACAATTCGGAAGAAATTGAAGAACTAGGTGAAAAACTTGATGAACTAGTCGAGCAAAACGAAGACAACCCATCACAAATTTTAGAAAACGAAATAAAGAAAATTGAAGAAGAGATTGAAGAACTTGAAGACGAGGAATACGAAGAACAAGAAGTTTTTCAGTATTACATCGTTGACAGATTAGGCGCGCAGCTACTGCAAGATATCGACGAAATAATTTATTATAACGAAGAACTAGACATGTACGTTTGGGGCGTTACATTTTATATCGATTGGAGTTATGTGTTGACGAGTATTGAAATTGACTGGTAGGCAAAAATGAAGGTTTTTCAAAATATTTTAGCACATATTGGTTGACAATATGCAACGCATATGTTAGCATAATTATAGAGAAAGAGAGGTAAAAGAAGATGAAAACAGAAAACATTTATGATGTTTTAAAAAAGAATGTAAAGGGATGTAGCGCTTATTATTTAGGAGATTGTATCAAAAATAACGAATCTTGTTCAAAGCTTTACGAAAAATGTAATAGTTATGATGAGTTTGAAAAACGTGTGCTAAACAAAGAATGTGAATCGTATATTGTTTATACTTTTATTTCGATGTATGGAAAAGACAGCGACTATCATTGGTATCGAATCCGAGATTTATTCGGAGACCGATGTTTTAAGACATATTCGGATGTAGGCAGTCTACTTGTTGGCAATGAGAGATTTCAAGTGCTAATTCCGAATGGAATGGGTGATGGAACTACTCGTGTTGCGGTTTTTAAAAAAGATGATGATGCATACGGCGGATTGATTGAATTAATGTTTGACCGCAAGCATGGGCCAACGCTAAGCGGCAAGTTCAATATCTATTCGTATGACTGCGACAATCCGGCAGTAGATGAGCCTCGTTATGAATTAGAGGGCAGATATTTCACATACTACTACGATGGGTTCGTAGCATTTGTCGAGTACTAGAGGTTAACGATATGATGATATCGTTGTACCTAATTTCTTTGGCACTAAGCATGATGGGATTAGTTAGTGGGCTGATTATAATTCCGATAGTGCTAATTTATGAAACTTTAAAAATAATTTTGAAAAAGTGAAAATCGCAACAGGTTTTCACTTGCCTTTATATACGCTCTCCCTCTCTACCAAACACCCACCATCTTCATACCCTACGCAACACCACAAAACCATGATATAATAAAAAAACAAGGAGAGTAAAAAATGTTAAGCAAAATCAAAGAGAATAATAAAGTCTATACACGTATAACTAATTTACCTCGAAAAGCATGGTACACAGAACACCAATACAATGGTTCCATTGGAGAATTAAACACACTAAGTAAGCCAGTATCTATCGACCCTGTTCCTGTTCCTAACGAAGATAATTGCGTTACATATGATGAATTTGGAAACAAGGTAACACTTGATTATGGAAGTGCTAGACCCTGTCAATTCAACTTCTATCGTATCGAAAGGAAAACTTTCTTCTGAAAGCTACAGTGCATATTTTTGTGAAATTTGGAATACTATAATGGATTCAATAGAAGAATGACCGCCCCCCTATAGATTGAAAAAAATAAATTTATATTTAAATTGGCTCGTTAGAAAAAAACGAGCCTTTGTCATTTTACAAAGTACACAAAGAACGTGATATATTAATACAAAGGGGTGGTTTTTATAACAAAGAAAAAGGAAAAGAGAAGAACTACAGTCGGGTATACATATTGCAGTAAGGAAAACGAGATTAAAATCCTTAAAGAATGGGAAAATAACGGACACGTAATGGTTAAAGCCGTTTTAAGTGTGTTTCCACATTACCAATATAATTCTGCTGTAGCTCTAGGAAATGTAATAATCAAAAAAAACAGAGAAAGAATCAAGGAATACCAAGAATCAGAAGAAGAAATGTATCAACAGCAGATAAGCAATATCCAAGAAAGAAGATTGTGGCTAGATAGTATCCGTAAGAACGAAGATTTAAATGTTTCTGATAGAATCAATGCTTTGAAAGAATTGAATCGAATGGATGGAATCGGAAAAGAAAACAATGTCTTTAATGTAACGAATGTAGAAAATCTAAGTATTGAAGATAAAACTACAGCCTTTTTGGAAAACGCTGAAAGAATGTTACTTGAATCTCATAAAAATGATAATGTCATTGAAACGGAAGTTGTAGAACATGAGTAGTCCACAAGAGCGTACATTAGCTTTATGCGAAAGTGCCACACCACAAAATAAGCTTAAAACGTGGTTTAGAGGATATATACCTGAGCATTACAAGCGATTGAATATTGATATGGACGAGGCTAGAGAACTAGCTTTAAAAGGTGTTGCTGTGGTCAATGCAAGCTTTGGTGAGATGACATATTTCACACAATCTCTTATCGTTGGTGCATGTTTGTTCAGTAAGTATAAGACAATCACAATCGTAACCACTTCACAATATGGAAAATCATGGACGATTTCCATGGTTGCTATACTTTTGGCAAAGTTGCAAAAAAAAGACGTAAATATCGTAGCCGGTAAAGATGATATTACTAAAGTCATAATGAAAAATGTACTAAGTCATCTTCAAAGTGCAGATGATTCAATTAAGAAATCACTTTTGGAATACAGAGATAAGATTGATAAATTGAATTCAAGTGTAACAAAAGAAAGTCTGTCGTTTGTTTCTGGTGGTTCTATCAGTAGTGGTACGTTGGGTTCTACATCCAGCGATCATAAGAAGAGTTCATCCGCTATTGGTCGTGGTGGTGTTTATATTCATGATGAGGCAAGTCTTACAAGTGATGATGCGTTTGCTGAAATCGGTAGACGTGACTTCTCAAACGTAGATGGTGAAAGAGAATTGCTTGTGCAGATATCTAACCCCCATCAAAAAGGTCAATTCTATGATAAATTGGTAGAAGAAAATCCGCCAAAAGACTCATTGATTATTTGGATGGATGTTAGAACAGTTCTAGAAGAAGGTCGTATTCCTAGTATAGAACGAGTGAAAGAGTCTGACTTTTTTAAAAACGATTCCACATGTCAAAGATATTTCTTGTGTGAACTTGAAACAGATGGTGATACATCAATGTTCAAGAACATCCAATACAAAGATATTGATAGTCTGATGGAATTACAAGGATTTAAATGGTTTATCGGGCTTGATAGTGCTTATAAAGGTAAAGATAGTATCATTCTCACTCTTACAGGTATCAATGACATGGGTCAAGTATTGGTTGCAGACATGTATGAAATGAACAAAGGCAAAAAATGGATTGATGGTGTTACAAGTGAATACATCATAAAGTCTGTTTTAAAGGTCATAGACCAATTTGGCGTGCGTATGGTATGCGTGGACGTTGGATATGGTGTTTGGCTTGTTGAGGGGCTTGCAAAGCATTCCTATGCCCATGGATTCCGTGTTGTCGGAATAAACTTTGGAGCGGGTACAACTCCCGACAGAAAAAAGATGAGTCATTTCTCTGCTAAGTACGGAAGTAATATGCGTGCTGAATTACATCTCGATTTACAAGAGCTTATGACTAGCAGAAAGATATGGTTTACAACACCTATTGCCAAGATTCTAGCACCACAGATGGCTGCAGTGCGTAGCATAAACAAAAGCGGTGGAAAAATTGGTATAATACCTAAGGATGAGATAAAACATATCATAAAACATTCACCCGATGAATTAGATAGTACGCTTTTATCTGTCCATGCACTTTTGTTATATATATTAAATGTAGGCAATGATTTACCTGTTTATGATAAAAATTACACAAACAAAGTAGATAATCCTAATGTAAAGGAGCAACTAAGTTGAGTAGAAGAAGAAAAAAGAAGATTGCTACAAAGAAAATGTCTTATAAATACAACAAGAAACAGCACAATCCAAAGCAGATAAGTAAGGATTTTACGGACCTCGATTTGCTAGACAACTTAACAAAGTGCAAAGAGGGTTGTGGTGTAGGTTTTCCAAAGACATTTGATGATGATGTAGAACAACTAGAATGGCTGATTACAAATCTTCCTACACTTCCATATGTAGAAAGACAATATATCAACAACTTGTTCTCTAATGGACTTACAACGGGTGATTTTGAGGGTGATAAAGTACTGAAAAGCTTTATGTACAAGCAAAATGCCAAAGGAATCACCAATTACGAGACATTGCAACAAGCTGTTATCCACGCTAAAGAATATGGAAAATGTGGTTTGCGTTGGTTATCGGATGAAGATGGTTGGATTTTGGTTCCACATGACCACTATGTATCCATTACACAAGATGATGAACAATATCTAGGATTCAAACGTACTGTAGCTTATGCAGTAAGCACGAATGAAGACGTTGCTATTAATATGACACAGTCTATTGAACTAGATAAAGCTGAATTCTTGGAAAATGGACGTTTGATTAGTACAAGCAAAGATATCGTTGTGGTCTTACCCGAAGATTTTGTGAATCTACGTAATAAACCTATCGTTGAAAATGGCGAATCTGTCTTATTGAAAGATAAACAGCGTTTAACATTGCTTGCGAGCGTTTATACACGTTTAAACTACGATATCAAATATGACGGACCTGGTCGTATCATCTTTTGGTTAAAAGACGATATATTCAACGGCGGTGCTGTAGACCTTTCATCTAGCCAATTGATTGATAACTCTATTGCTTCACAAAAAAGCAGACAAGAACAAGCAATTAATGAATTGCAAGAACTAGGAAATAAAATCAAGTACAGTACTTCTGATGAAGTAGTTCTTGCTTCAAGCATGTTCGATAAAAACATAGAACACTTGCCACGTGTTACTAAAGGTACTGAATTCTTTGATTGGTTGAACAAAGAGGGATCTATTTTAGCTCAAAACTTTGGTATCACACCTGAACTTATTGGTCTAGGTGATGTAAGTGGTAACGTTTCAATGGAAAAAATCATTGATAACGCTATGCAAAACAATATCGTTCCTGAACGTGAAAAGATTGCAACACAATTTAGTTATTCTCTTTCTTATCATCTTGGTGTCGAGAAAGTTTTCTTTGATAAATACGAACTACAACAACAGATTGATGATTCTTCTGAACGTTTTAAAAATTCAGAATCCGTACAATTCTTGATGAACGTAAAAGATGAAAATGGTGTTCGAGATGAAAAGTGTGTCGAAACAGCATATGCGATTTTAGATAGCATGATGCAGAAACTTGGTGCATATCAACCCGACAAGTCTTATGAAACTTCAAGAGAAAAGTACAACAGAATCAAAGAAGACGAAAAAAAGCAAGAAGATAAAGAAAAAGAAGATAAAAAATCCACAAGTAAGCTGAAAAGCGTACTTAAAAAGATGGGATTTGAATAAAAAGGAGAAAAATTATGGATTATTTAGAAGAAACTTTAAAAGCAACAGAAGCAGTGCCTTTTGCCACTATTGATGGTGAAAATGTTTATGATTTTCAAGAAGCGCAAAAACGCAACAGACGTGAATTGATTAAAGAAAAAATTCAAGGGCGCAAGGTAAAGTTTGATGAAAGACCATTGAATCCTGATGGAGTAAGTTATGCTCGTTCTCGTTCTGAAAATATTTGTGTAAATCCGGAAATCTTCACTAAAAATGTTTACCGAATCACTAAATATGGCAAGAAGAAAGCACTTGAATTTGTTGTTGACTATCGAGCTATCAAAGGAAAAGACAGCAACAATGTGTATCTTAAGAATATTCCGACATATATCGTTGGTAAAGTTGATGAAAATTATAAGCTATTAGCTAAAGGCAGTGTAAGTGATACAGAATTCGTCAACAAGTTCAATGATTCACTGTCTATTAATGATATGGTAATTATTTTAAAGGCTATTCAAGAAGACGAAAACAGCGTTAATGAACAAAAATCGTTAAAAACCATTTTATAAATGCGAAAATATGGACATTTTTCGTTACTAAAGCTCAATTTTTGAGTTTTTAGTATAAATATTGCCCGAAAGGGTGCAGTTATGAAAGGAGCATGAAGAAATGGCTGTAAAGACTGTAAAAAGAAGTTTTACTACGAAAGTTACGTTTTCAACACAATCGGGGTTGACACCTATCTTATTAGGTGATGCTGATGCAGAAAATTTCTATTCTGCTTGGATGAACGGACATTATGAACGCCCATTCGTGTTTGAAAAAACAGCTGACGAAGTAACAACTACTGTTTCTGTTAAATTACAAGACGTTGTAATGGTAGAAAAAATGGCTACGACAGAAACAGAAGATCAAACATTGGGTAAATGTAAAGACCCCGATAAGGAGTAATTTATGGAAGAACCTATTTACTTTGAATCGGAAAAAGAAAGATTAGCCTATTTACGTGGTAAAAACAAAAAGGTGGATGTAGTTCCAATCGAAGACAAAAAAGCCAAAATACAAGAAAGTGAAAAAGAATGTCAAATAAAACATTTAAACTACAAAATTGCTTTGAGATGAATCAAGAAGTCGTATATCCGCAAAAAAATAAAGGATATCTGTCTTGGGTGCGTTCAACATTCCAAATCAACAAGAATTATGATGTGGAAGACTTTGACAGCGAGGCTTTGCGATATTTAAAAGCAAAAACTGTTCGTTATAGCTACAATCAACAAGCCGAAGACATGCTAAAAGCGTTGGGAATTGATTATGAAATTACTATGTGTAAATCATGTGGTGGACGAACTAAAAAGTTAGTGTTTAAAATGTTCGATTTTTCACACGGTGAATAGATGAAATTACCTACTATTTTTTCTTGGATTAACCAAGATATAGAATCACGTAAAGAGGAAAAAGAAAAGTTTGACGAAATGTTAGATTTGTCAAACAAAAGCAAGCCTAAATGTATCTTCTTAAATACTTCTGTTCAAAAAGGTGAAAAGGTACGTTTGCTTGACGAAGGTAAGAATATTGCACAAGACTTTATTATTCCAAAAGGTACTATCAAGGCTTATTATGATTCATTGCCCGATGATTATGTAGGGTATATCAATATCGGTCATTTTGATGTATGTAGTTTCCCATTAATTTTAGGATATTGGGAAAAATCAGATTTAGAAATCGTACCAACAAAAGATGGTAGAGTCGGTTTGAATTGTACACCACATTTTGACGAAAATAACCCGTTTGTACAATATCTATCAACATCAAACATTCCATTGAGTGTAAGTGTTGAAATGGAAGTCGAATATGATTGGAAGAAAACAGAAGTTATGCAAACTGGTGTCTTCTCAAAAATCTTTATAAAAGGTTTCTCGGTCGTAGGGAATCCGGCCAATGCAAGTTCTACCGATTTACATATGAGCAAAGGAGAAAATATGAGCATTTTTAGTAAATTGCTATCTTCTTATTCTGATGAAGAACAATCTAAAGAAGTAGAAGTAGAAACAGAAAAAGATGAAACTGTTGAAAACACTTCTGAAGACGTTCAAGAAGAAAAAACAGAAGAATCTGTTGAAGAAGAAAAAGCAGAAGAATCTGTTGAAGAAGAAGTTAAAGAAGATGAAGAAAAAGTAGAAGAAAATGCAGAAGATATTGAATTGTCTAAAGAGTATGAAGCTTTAGAACAATTACTCAAAGATAAAGACACTCAAATTGCTGAATTAACCAAAAAAGTAAATGAATACAGCAATAATGAAGCGAATTTGAACAGTCAATTAGAACAATTGGCGGAACAAAACAAACAATTAAATACTTCCATGAGTGAATCTTTCGAAAAATTAAATGCGTTATTAAAAAAATCTTCTGTAAGTACAGTTAAAGAAAGCAAAAAACAATCTGATGCTGTATTTGGATAAGAAAGGGGAATAGACTAAATGTTTAACTTATCACAAACAGAATTATCAAATCGTTCAATTGATATGGGAAATGTGATTCAATTGAGTAACATTGGTGAATTTGGTATTGGTAAAGATTATTCCAAAAACAAAGAAGCTAATGCATTCCAAAATATCTTCCCATTTTTCAATTGGTTAGCACAAACAAATCAATCTTTGATGGCAAAATCCGCTTTCAACAACGGAAGTTTACAAATCACAAAAGACCATGATGGGAATTTCCAAGTAACATTGCCTTACAAATGGGGTACTACTTATCCCGAATCAACAGAAGGTGAATGCTGTTGGATTGCACCTGATTTAGCAAAATGCGGAGCTAATGCACCATTCAACTTGTTATGTATGAAAGAATGTCAAAATGTAATGGAAAAATTCTTATATGACAAAGAACGTTTCCAACGAAATGATATGATTTCTTACTATATGCGACAAGGTGAAACTTACAATGATGCAAAAATGCGTTTTGTAAAAGATTTTATGGCATTCTTCACGATTCGTAACTTGATTTTAGGTACTAGTGATACAACTACTGATACATTAAAGAAATTCCATGGTGTTATGGAAGTTATGGAAGGTGCTGACGTTATCAAAATCTTAGGTACTAATATCTTAGGTGCTTTTGATGAGATTCGTTGTCGTTCTTCTGTTATCGGAGAGGGTTCAGACGTTGTATTCGTATGTCATCCATTAGTAATGGATGGAATCCGTTCGGTTATCACGAAAGGACAAAATGGAGAATATCCTGAGGGTTGGTCACGTGATGGCGATGAAATTACATTCCGTGGTCACAAATTTATTGAAGATAAATTGATTCCTGTAGACGTTACAAAGGGAAATGGTGAAGTATGGATGTGTGATGGAGATGCATTAGGTGAATTATTAATCACAACTCCACGTCCCGAAGATGAATATGTATTCGAGTCTGATACTCACGGAAAGACTCTAACAGAGGGTTGTGGAAATATCTGTACTTATATGTATAACGCAGGACTTGCATTTACTTCTGACCCTAATAAACTTGCTGTAATTACTAAAGTTCCAATGAGTGCTAACTGCTTAGGTTCTAAGTTAGATGGCTTGGATTATGTAATTACACCTGAAACAATCGTTCCAATCTTGACTGACTAATGGAACTATACGAACCTATTATTCAGCAACTAAAAGATTATTGTGATTGCTTAAAAGATAAGGATTTAAAAGACACAGATAAATTTGCTAAGAATGTTGAACAACTAATCAACCTTATTTCAACATTGACTTGTTGGAAACGTGGTGATGAGGTTTGCGAAACATTCTTAATGCAAACTCGTGTTGAATATATTGATGTATCCTTAATTTCAAGATGCTGTCGATGTGACAATGGAATCATGAATACCGAATTGTTCTATGATTTAGTTCAACCGGATTCAATCAAACTCCAATTAAAGATTCGAGATGGTATCCATATCAAATATATTGATATTGATAATTCACATTTTGAATATGACGTTACAACAAATGAATTATGGATTGATTTATCTGATTATCTTTTAACAGGTGAATGTAGTTGCGAAAAAGTAGAAAAACTAATTGTCACGTATGACGCAGGGTTTGAACAAATACCTGAATGTTTGTTACCTGTCTTTTGTGATTACTTACAGTATGTAATTGAAATGAACAGATGTGAATGTAGCACGTGTGATACATGCAACAGCACAGAAGATTACGAAGATGCAGAAAAGGACTTGATTGTAAACCTTGACAATACAGACGAGCAATTAAATACATATATTGCTGTAAGAAGAAGTATTGTAAAGACATATGCAAGACAATTAGAAATAATTTCTCTATGTGGTAGACATAGAAGATTTTTAGGAATGGTTGTATGAAAATTAAATACACAGGTATAGAAGAAACAAGACCAAAATCTAGTGGTTGCCCTGTATGCGGTGCCCGTGTCGTTAGAAAGCGTACAGTGCAATTCACACGTTCATTCAAAGTTCCAAGTGGAAAATCTATTACTTTTAGAATCGGACATCCGCAAGAAGTTTCGCAAGAAGATGGAGAATATCTAAAAAACTTCTCTTATCAAGTTGGTAAGTACACTGTTTATCCTTTCGTTGAGGTTAAGTAATGGCTTATGTAAAGGTTGGAAACCGAGTAGGTACAATCGGTCTTGAAAAAAAGATAAACTCCATTGCACAAAGAAAAAGTCATGAAATCGGCACACAGATGAAAAATCTATGTATAGCAAAATGTCCTGTAGACACAGGAACACTTAGAAAGGCTATTCGTTTGAAAAGTAACGGAAAATATGAAGTTCAAGTGTTCATAGATAAATCTATTGCCCCACACGCTAAATATGTTTTGGGTGGACATGGAACTATTTATCCAGTTAGGGCAAAGTTTCTAAAATTCAAACCAAAAGGTTCGGACAGATATGTATATGCAAAGAAAGTAAAACCTGTTAAGCCTAATAATTTCATGCATGAAGCACTTATGGAAGTTAAAGCTAGAAGAAATACAAAATCTAAAGGAACTTATAATCCTAATATCTAGGAAAAGGAGAATATAATGGCTGAAAATAAAGCAGAAGTAAAAAAAGCTGTAAAACCTAAAGTTGATGTAGACGCTTTTATCGCACGTAAAATGAACGTCTTAAATATGGTTGGTACAGCTAAAGCAAATCGTGCAATGGATAGAGTCATTGCAAAAAATAAAGGAGGATTAGCGTAATGTCAAACTGTTCTAATATGGAAATTGCTAATCTGATTCAAACTTCAAAATTAGATAAATATACGGAAGTTGATTTTACCGCAATGCAAGATATTGAAGCTTGTGCAAAAATCAACACAAAACATTTCATTGAAACACATGGAAACATTACATCTTATAGTTCGTTGAATACTCCACAAGATTTATTTAACATTTGTGAAACTTTCGGATGTAAAAACACAGGTACTCGTACAATCCTTGGAGAATTAAAAGAAAGTAAATCTGTTGCTAGTGGAAAATTTAGTTCAATTTCTGATTCAACTAAATATTTTGCGGGTGTTGTTTCTTATTATGTATTCTTGCCAAAAGAAGGTACTTATACGATTGATACAACTATCTCTGATTTAAAAGATGATAAACAGCAAAATGCTGATAAGTACACAAAGACTGTAGTAGCAAAACACGGAGGATTTTATCCAGTATCTGTTGAATTAGCAATTGCACCAACTGCTGATGTAGGTGAGGGATGGACAGCTACAACAAATGGTGTAGTTATCAATATTGAAATTTCAACTGAATCTGAAACAGCGTTATCTGTAGGTATTTCTTCAATTTCTTTGTTTGATTCAATCGAAGATTTAGAAGGTAACGATGCAATTAAATTATCTTGTTTAGCATCTATTGATGGAAATGATAGTTTCACAGCGTTAGCTGAGGCTTGTTTAGCGGCTCAATTAGACGATAGTACGCTTGAATTGACTCGTGATATTGCATTCAAGAAATACTCTCCAAACGCTTGGAAATTGCACCCTATGGCTCGAAAAATTGATGTAGATGGTGGATTCTACATGGTTACAAAGAATTTCGTAGTCGAAAAAGACCCTGATAACGAAAAACAAGGTCGTATCCATCTACAAGACCATTTCATTGATGAATGTGGTTATGTATATGCTTCTTTGGATGATACTTGCAACATTACAGACGCATTGTTGAAACGTATCAACAGTCCAAACCGCATGACATTAGATGAACGTCAATTCCAAGTTATCAATACAGAACAAAACCCTGATGTTGATGTAGTTGGTTCTTATCTGTATGTTGATGCAAGCTTGGTAGGAAAAACATTAAAAGTTTCTTATCCAAAAACAGCTGATGCCAGTGAACAAATCGTGTATGATGCAAAATCAATCAATAAGAAACGTTATAAAATGACATTCCCTGAAAAGAAAAGTGATGGAACAATGCTTATCAACCAACTTAGTAATGTGTTGATTACAGCATTCCCAATGGATTTAAATACCGACAACTCAAGTGAAAAAACATTGTCTGTATCTATCCAACCTGATTCCCAAGGTATTTATATCCGACAAACAATTATCAATAGAGAAGCAGGACTTCTATAGTCCACTTCTCTAATATAGGAGGTAACAAAAATGAGTCAAAAATTCACAGTTGACGATATTAAAGGCTATAACGAGCAAGCAATTACACCATCACAAGTGGTAGAAATGCATAAAGTAGTTGAAAAAGCTAGAGATAGTGAAAAACCATTCTTGGTTAACAACAATAACCAATTAAGTATTATTGGAGACCCAAACGATACAGAAAAAGAAACTATTTCTTCAATCAAAATGAGATTTTGTTTTGGAAAAGATGAGTTTGAAAAGATTCCCGAAGACGTACAAGTTGTAGGAAATAAGGTGTATTTGACACAGGAATTTAAAGACGTTGAAATCAATCCAAACGATTGCTTAAGAAGTGGTTATTCTTTAATGAAATTAATGCCGTTCTTTCACGATGTTGACAAGCTAACGGAAAAAATGAACAAAAAGATTGCTAGTATCGACAAGAATGATACGAATTATCGAAAGAAAGTTGATGATATTACAAATGATTATGGTGTAGAAGTCATTCGACTTATTGCATGGTCCAATGATGATGTAAGAAAAGCATTAAATGAATTCGTTGCTTCAATACTTGGTATTGATGATACTTTGAAAGACAAAATGGATTCGTATTATGTGTTTACTTGTTTCTATCAAATCATTGATAAGAACCCTAATATTCTAAATGAATTTGAAGTACTTTTTGGATAATCGCTAAGAAAGAAAAAAACAAAGAATCGACAGAAGATCCTTCAACACAATTCTTAGCGGATATTAATATATACTCTCAAATGGCTTATTTTGTTGCCAAAAAGTTACATTTACGCCCCAATGAGATTCTAAACCATTGGGGCATTTCTGAATTAATTGTTACGTATGGAATATATGCCAATGAAGACAGTCAAAAGAATTTTTATGAAGTCCAAGAATATAACAAGACATCTAAGAAGAAAATGAAATTGCCTAAAATGTATGCAGTTAAATTCTATCGTAGCAAAAAAGAATTTAAGGGGGATTAATACATGCAAAATGCTGATGAAGTCTATACTTTAGCGGTTGAAATAATTGCAGAGAATGCAATAAAATCCTCGAAAGAAGTCGAAAAATGCTTAAAAAGTGTTGATAAAGTCATTGATAACATCAACAAGAAAAGAATAAAGGTTGATAGTGATATATCTTCTCTTCAAGCTTCTAAAAAAGAAATCGAGGAGATTCAGAAAAAGATAGAAGCACTACAATCTAAAAAACTATCCCTTTTTACAAACAAAAGTCTAGGTAATAATGCAGTACAAAAGCAAATCAAAGATATAGACAATGAAATATCTAAATTACAAGCAAAAACTGTAAACCTGTCTGTAGTTGATAAAGATTTACAAGATGCACAAAGTAACGCTAAAAAACTTAATACAGATATGGCAAAACTAAATGAAGTGAAGCCTAATCTTCAAGTTAAGTACGATAGTGTTAAAAGAGCAGAAGATACAATTACAAGTTTAATGAATAAGTCAAAAGAATTGCGTTCCTTTGGTAGCAATTTAATGACTTTAGGAAATCAACTTTCTACTCTTGTAACAAACAATGGTAATAACTTTATCGGTAGAATATCTGACTTTTTAACGAAGACAGTTCTGTTTAATGGTGCTAGTCAAGTTGTAAATGCAAGTATCAATCAATTAACGGACGGATTATCACAAGCTGTAACACGTTATGACCAATTAAATGTGTCTAGACGTACAATGGATGCGTTAGGTGTATCAACACAGCAAACAGCTAAAGCACAACAAGAATTAAGTGATAGTATCGAGGGATTGCCTACAAAATTAAATGATGCGTTATCTATGGTCACGAAGTTTACGTCTATCAACCATGATGTAGAACGCTCATCGAAATTGTTTGAAGCTATCAATAATGGTGTATTAGCTTTTGGTGGTAGTTCCGAAGACGTAAATAACGTAGTTGAACAATATTCTCAAATCATGGGTTCTAAGATGGATGCAAGAACATTACTATCGTTTGAGAACTCGAACTTTACACCTGTACTTACAGCTGTTGCAAAAAAGATGGGAATGACATTTGCTGAATTCCGTGAAAAATTTACAGGACCATCCCCTACGATATCTTTAAAGCAGTTTGAAGACGCTTTAATTGAACTGAATGAGAATGGTGGCGGTGGCTTAAAAAAACTTTCTGACATGGCTAAACAGACGTCTCAGACAATTGGTAATGGACTCAACTTGATTAAGATTCGTATTGGAAAATCTGGTGCTGATTTTATCGCAATGATTGACAAGATGGTAAAGAAAGCTACAGGTTTAAACATTTATCAAAATATATATGATTTTACAGAAGTCATGATGAAAAAGATTCAAGACTTTTCTAAATATGTTGCTTCACATCAAGACGACATCCTAAATTTTATTTCAGAACTAAAAGGCGAATTTTCAGAATTAGGAAATATGTTTGGAAAATTTGATGCAGATAAATTCTTTAAAGGAATAGGTGACATCATCAAGGGATCTCTTACTTTTGTAAAAGATTTTATAGGAGTAATAGATAAGACTTTTGGACCATTATTATCGTTAGTAGGTAATGGCGATAAGATTCTTGGATTTTTAAAAATCATACTAAGATTCAAAGAAGTCGGATTGGTATTTGGCTTTGTTGGAAAGCAAATCAAACTGTTTGGAACATTGTTTGGAGCGTACGGTAAAATATATAAATATGCTACAGGATTTAGTAGCAGCATAAAAGGATTGAATCTGTATGCTAATACGATTGGAAAACTGACTTCTAAGTTCGGAGGATTGAACGCAAAAATAAAAGAATACATTGCACAATCTACAATCGTACAGAAAATAAAGAATCTAAGTCCTTTTAAAAAAATGGTTGACACTTCAACTAATACCACTACAGTCGAAGCACCAAAACCTGTAGAAGCATTAAAGAATTCTTCCATTAATATGCGTAATGCTCAAACGAAAATGTATAACAATTTCGGAACAGCAAGTATGATGCTTGCAAGTAGTGGTTCTATGGTTCTTTTATCTAAAGGATTAAAAGAATTCAATGATGCTACCCAAGGTATGAATTTCGCTGAAATAGCTGGAAGAATAGCAGGACTTGGAATTGCTGTAACAGCTATAGGTCAATTAAACAATTTATTAAGTACACTTGCCAATTCCGCTTGGAGGGTAAATTGGAAAAACCAATTAGCTTCAGCAGTGTCAATGTTTGCAAGTGGTGGTAGTGTTTGGTTGCTTGCAAAATCATTACAAGAAGTAGCAAAAATAGATTTAAATGGTATTTGGGATAAACTAAAAACTTTAGGCGAAGTATTTGTTGCTGTTCAAGGTATGACTACTGTATGGGGAATGATTGGTGCTGGAGTGACTCCAGTATTAATCGGAAACTTAATTGGTCTAGGGGATTTGTTTGCTACAGGTGGTGCTATCTATTCCATGGCAAAAGGTTTAAGCGAATTAAATAAGATGCCATTAAAGATTGATAATGTGCAAAAGAAGCTAAAAATGATGATGGATGTTGCAGATACACTTAACACAGGCGGACATTTCAAACAAGCATTAGATGGATTGTTTGCAAAAGCCGACTATTCTGCTAAAGGCACACAGCTAGAGTTCATTATTAAATTCGCTGAATCATTAGAAAAGATAAAAGATATTGATATTGACAAGGATATTAAAAAGAGTTTAAAAGAAAAACTTTCTAACATTAAAGATATCTTGTCTGAATTCAACGGAAAAGAATTCTTTGGAAAAGATGAAGATAATGTCATAAATGCAGAGAATAGAGGTAACACAAAGACACTTGGTGAACTTATTTCTTCAATGGTTAAAGTTGCCGCATCATTAAAAGAACTTGATGGATTGCAATTAAGCAGTCAAAACATAGCACAATACAAGCAGAAATTATTATCGTTAAGAGATATTTTATCTGTACTTACTTTTAGAACAGAAGATGGTGAGAAAGATACTTCGTCTTTCAACTATATAGCCAAGAAGATAGGAAGTACATCAGATAGTTATCAAGGCATTTCTACAGCAGTTCAAGGATTGATTACATCAGTAGACAATATCAATCAATTGAATGAAAAATTAAAAGGTGTTTCAAACTTAGATTCATTTAATGCGAATATAGAAATTTTGCAAAAAGCGTTACAGCCATTAATGAGTAGTGGTAAAGACGACAAAGGAATGGCCGGAACAGCTAAAAATATTTCTAAACAGAAATACACAAAATTAAAGGAACAAGTAGAAGCTGTAAAAGAAACAATCTCTTCTTTAGCGGAAGTAGCAGGAACACAGTTTGATACAAATTTGATGGTATCTCAATTAAACGATTTAAATACAGCTATTGAAACAATTAATG
>USCK01000009.1 GCA_900553205.1 uncultured bacterium
CTCTTGCGTGGTTAATAGCTTCTATTGTTTGTGGCATAATACCGTCATCAGCAGCAACAACAAGAATTGCGATATCTGTGGCTTTAGCACCTCTTGCTCTCATTTCTGTGAACGCTTCGTGACCCGGAGTATCAATAAACACGATTTTCTTTTCTTTGTTGTGGTCTAGGTAAACAGTATATGCCCCGATAGACTGTGTAATACCACCAACTTCGGTAGCAACAATTTTGTGTTTTGATGCTCTAATGCTATCCAATAGAGTAGTTTTACCGTGGTCAACATGCCCCATGATACTAACAACTGGAGCACGTTTTTTTAGAAGTTTTTTATCAACTTCAGTAATACTTTTCTTGATTTCTTCTTTTTGCATTTCTTCTTCAATATATGCATCAAGGTCTTCATCAAGAACTTCAAGATTATATTCTGCACAAACCTTTTTTATAACATCAACATCAATAAGTTGGTTCACGGTTGCCATAATACCTTGAAACATAAGGAACTTAACTATATCAGCAGGAGATTTTTGGATTTTTTCTGCCAATTCGCTAATAGTCATAGCCTTGTTTACAACGATAGAAGTAACTTCTTTAACTTCTTCTTCCTTTTGAACTTTCTTTTTATGATGCTGTGCTGCAGCTTTTTCTAAAGAAATACGTTCTTGTTCTTCCTTTTTATCGTTAAAATCTTTAGTTTTCTTCTTGTTGTCAGCACCTTTTTTCTTGCTGAACCCTTTGTTCTCATATATATCTTGAGGAATAATATGTCTTTCGATAGGTTTTTTAGGTCTTTCTAATCTATCTTTTACAAAAGGTTTTTTCACATCATTTTTCTTGTCTGTTACAGGTTTTCCTTTTTTATCAATCTCAACACGTTTGATTGGAGCTCTTTTTACAATTTCAAGACGGCTTTTTGGTTGTTGAGGCTTAACAATTTCAACTCTTTTGATAGGAGTAGGAGCTTCCTTTTTGATAACAGGTTCTTCCTTCTTTTCAGGTTCAGCAGGTCTTTCTGCTTTTCTTACAATTTGAACCCCTGATTTTTTAGGAGTTTCAACCTTTTCAGCCTTTTCCTCTGCTTTTTGTTCTTCTTTTTTGATTTTAGATTTTTTAACAACAAATGCTTTAGGCTTTTTGCTAGGTAGCTTAGAACCACCGGCAATAAAGTCTTTTAGCTTGCTAACCTGCATAGGATTAACAGTATTAGAGTGAGATTTAACATTTATCGATATTTGAGCAAATTTCTCAATTACCTCTTTACTTGTTAAACCAAGTTCTTTTGCAAGTTCACTAACTCTAATATTTTCCATTTAAGATTCCTTTCAGGTCTTTACTGGTTTTTAAGGCCTTATTTAACTTATTTTTTTTGAGCGCCTGCTCTACACACTGTTTATTATAACAAAGATATGCTGATCTACCAAATATTTTTGAATTTGGGTTGATTTCGATATCTCCTGAGATATGATTTTTGGTTAATTTCATCATCTCCTGAGCATCTTTAATCTCGCCGCAACCAACACATTTTCTATATTTCAAACCAAGTTCCTCTACTTTCTAACCTGCAGTTTCAGCAAGTTTTTCTAGTTTCAGTTTTTGGTCATATTCTGTCAGTAGATTAATCAACTCATCTAAATCCCCATCAATCACAGTCCAAACATTAAGATTGTGATTAATACGGTGGTCAGTCAATCTACCTTGAGGGAAGTTGTAAGTTCTGATACGTTCACTTCTATCCCCTGTACCGACTTGAGAACGTCTTAAATCGGTAATTTCTTGGTTTTGCTTTTGCAATTCCATATCATAAAGTTTTGCTTTCAAGATTTCTAATGCGCGTTCTTTGTTTTGCAGTTGCGAACGTTCTTCTGTACAGAAAATCATAATTCCTGTAGGCTTGTGGAACACTCTGGCAGCAGTTTCAACTTTGTTTACATTTTGACCACCTGCGCCACCTGAACGAGCAGTTGTAATCTCAACATCATTCATATTAAGTTCAACCTCAACATCATCAATTTGAGGCATTACGGCAACTGTTGCAGTTGAAGTATGCACACGACCTTGAGATTCTGTTTGAGGAACTCTTTGAACTCTGTGAACACCTGATTCGTATTTAAGTTTTGAATAAATACTGTCACCCTTCATAGAGATAATAACTTCTGAAACTCCACCGGCTTCACAATCGGTTTTGCTGAGAATTTGAGTTTGCCAACCTTGCTTGTCTGCGTATCTGATATACATTCTCATCAAATCGCCTGCAAAGATGTTTGCTTCATCACCACCTGCGCCACCTCGAATTTCTAACATAATATCTTTGTCGTCCATAGGGTCACGAGGAAGAAGAAGGATTTTCATATCTTCTTCATATTTTGCGATTTTAGCTTCATTATCTTCCATTTCTGCTTTAAGAAACTCTTTCATTTCAGGGTCAGATTCGGAATGAATCAATTCTTTTGCATCAGCTATCGCATCAGTAGCTTCTTTCCATTTGTAGTATAGGTTCACTGTTTCTTCCATAGATTTGCGTTGTTTAGACAAATCTCTGAACTTGTTATAATCCTGAATAATCGCAGGATCAGAAAGTTTTTCACCCAGTTCTTTATAATTTTTCTCTATCTGGAGAATTTTATCTAACATATCTTTCATAAACTTTTACCTCTAATTGTTATCATTATAACAAAAAATAAAACGAATAAAACATATAAATATAACGAGTTATTGCAACATTTCTTTACAAACTATCAAAAATCTTAACGAAAAAGACTTTATATATATACAAGTTATTGGGAAAAATCGAGGTAGAAAATGGTACTTTCCTCTGGAGAAATTCTATCAATAGGTTCGGGAATCCAATCACAAGTTGGTGGCGCAGCTGCAATAAGACATTCTGCCCACAAACCTGATGAGGAGAAAACGGCAGAAATCCCAAAATGTAAAATCAAATACCACAAGATTAGAAAATATGAAAAATATAGAATAAAAGGTAATATATCATCAGATTATATTTCAGATACACAAGTCCCTAAGACAAATATAGATAATTTGATGAAGCTGTCTTCCAAATACAAACTTGTATCCTTCAAAGTCCCTGATGAAACGAATGAATATTATGTAAAAAGTTGTTATATGATAGATTTCATTTCATCGCCAGTCAGATACAAGGGTGAAGGAAGAAAAGCTATCAAATCATTGGTTGAAAAATCAGTTTCGGATAAAGATACCGAAGGCAGAATCATTGTTGATGTAAAAATCACAGACGGTCAAACTTCAGCAGCAGGTTTCTTTTACAAACTAGGTTTTCGCTTTTTAGATACTCCAAAAAATGAAATAATGAAAAACTGGGAACGTGGAGAAAACTCAATTATTTCACCTAGAATAATAGGAATGATGTATCTGCCAAAAGAAGAAATCAATAGATTGTTAATGTATAGAATGCTCTTATAAAGGAAAATTATGCCAGTAAATATGCACCTTCCACCTCCAACAGTCACAGGTACAGCAATTCCATCAGACTTACAAATAAAAAATAGCCCTTTGGATAACTATAGAGACCTTATGACTACAAGACGCCAAGCACAAGACGGCTTGGATAGGGCAAATAAGAAATATAAATTTAGAGATAAACATTCTACACCTGCGGGAATAAAAATTCTTGGAGGAACAATCACTCTTGGAGGCTTAATAGCTCTTGGCGTACATTTATTTCACAAGTATAAAAAATAATGGTTATTTTGAAAATAAGTGAATAAGAGCTAAGTTACTAAGTTATTAAGAAGATAGTTGTTTCTTAGTTACTTAATCACTTAGTAACTTATTAACTTTAACAACTACTTCGTCAAAGACTGCACTTTAATTTTTGCAGTGACTTCTGTATCAGGTGGAATGTTAAAATCTGAATAGTCCTCTATAAATTCCATTTTGATTTGATACGCAGGAGTATTCTGTTCTATTACTTGTCCGTCAGGCCCTATTTGAGTAACTTGATCCTCAGCTTTCACTCTATATACTTTCGCAGTAGTATCAACCGATGCTACAGAGGCTTTGAACTTTCTATTTTTATAGTTCGGAATCTTAACTTCGGCATATTGCCCAACTTGGATTTTAGGCAGTTGTTCGGGATTAACCCTTGCAATAACCCAAACTTGTTTTGGGGTTAGAGTACAAAGAACATCTGCAGGATTAACTATATCACCTTGAGAAACCGATACTTCTGAAACAATACCGTCTTGAGGTGCAAAGATTTTTGTTGAAGATAACAGTAATTTAACTTCTTCTTTTTGGTTCTCGATATCTTTTATATTTTTTTGTACAGATTCAACAGTGTCATTTGTAATATCTATTTTCGATTTATCAATAATAGGCTTTGGGATTTCTATTTCAGGTTGCTTAGCATCAGACATATTTTGTACGGCATCGCCAAGAGCCATTTTTTTCCTTGCCATATTTTGTTGTGCCAAGTCCTCTGTTTCGTAGGACTTGGAATAATTTGTAAAATCTTTTGAACCCTTCATATATTGAGGTGGCTTAGAAGTTTCTTCGGGCTTTGGATTCCCGTTTTCATCAACTTTTGCCAAATCTTCTGGAAGTGGCGCATTGGTAAGCATTCTCAATTTTTCTTTGTTGATTTCCAAATCTGTTTCAAGTTTTATCAATTCCGATTGATAATCTTTAGGATCAATCTCCATCAAGATATCACCTTTTCTGACCTCTTGGTCTTTCATCACATAGGAATGAATAATCTGCCCACTTGCTCTTGAGGTGACATTTATTATATGCCCATCTATGACAGCATCTGTTGTATGAACATACATCAAAGGTGCTAAAAGAAATGTATAAACTCCAAATGCAATAATTGCAACTAATGACCAAATATCAAGATTATAGTCATCGATTATATCATTTATAACAATTTTAAGTTCCTGTAGTGACATTTCTTAATCCAATTAAAAGGCAATACAAGTTCTATTCTAGTTTACTTGCTTCAAAATAACAAGCACATCTTCAAGCTCTTGCTTTAGATATTCAAGTTGTTGGTTAACATTATCAGGAGCGTATATTGCACCTGCAGATTCATAGGCAAGATATTTACTGTATTTTTCGGCTTCACTACGCAATGTGGCAATAGATTTCACATGCGTTCCCAGTGGCATAAGTTTCGTAAATGAAATATAGTAACTTTCGGGTTTTCCTTCGTATTTTCTTCTAAGAGCATCAACATTCAGATAAAGAACATTAGCTTTTGCAACAAAAACTTGTGGCGAAATTTCATCTTCTATACCAGAGATAAGCTGTTCTATGAGAGGAACAATTCTTGCAATATCGTTTAGGTATTGCGAATGTTTATCTTGTTTCATTATTATATTAATGAAAGCAGGATTATCTCTCGGTACAGGTTTTAGTTGGTCGGGATCATCAAAGCCTTCTTGCGATTCAAATATTGGAGTTGCTTCTGTTGGAGTTGAGGGTTTGAACTTTTCTGTCACATCAGGCAGAGTTCCGACATAACCTTTTTTAGATTGAATATTCATTGAATCCACCGTATTATCGACAGTTTTGGAACATGCCGGCAAAACAGCAAAACAAATAACAAATATCAGTGTTAAAAACTTCCTCATACAATAATTATACTGATAATTAAATAAAAATCATCATACTTCGTATGTAGAAGATAAACAAGCAAAACCCAACCTCTTATTAACTTAATAACTTACCTCTTATTCACTTATTATGCTATTATATAAAATATGCAAATAGAATCTACAATTTTAGAATTTCCAAACACAGGCAATTTTTCAACAGAATATATTGAGTCATTACTCAGACAAAACAACAACTACCCTTTGCGTTGGGCAGTTGTTGATGTGAGTGATAGTTATTTTAAAGTGAGTATTGCTAAACTTTTGTAATCAAATCCTTAAATGTTCTTGGATTTGTAATGTGTGAAATAATTGAGCGCATTACATCTTGTCCCAAACTTCCTACTTCAGGACCCCAAAATTCTCTTTTACGAGCGTGAGTTGCTGCGAATTTTTTGCATTTATAAACAAGCATATTAATCGGAGTTTTCTTTTCAGGAGCTTTTACAGTTGCTGAAACATTTTCAGGGTGTAGCATTTTTTGGAAGATAGCATCTTCTAGTTTTTTATTTTCAGGAACTTTTACATTAGTACCCAAATGCTTGTTAGCAAGGTTTGTAAACGCATACATAAATTCTTCAAACTTTGTTCCTTTTGCTTCTTCAGGGACCTTCATACCATGTTTTTTAATTTGTACAGCCCAGTCAGCAAGATGGTGGAAATTAATTCCACTACCTACAAAGTGTTGCATAGCGTGGAAGGAAATAAACACATTGTTAAATTCTTTTGAAGGAACAAGAACCTTTGTACCATGAGGTAGTATTTCTTGATGAGGGTTGATTACTTTCAAAAGATAGTTATTCATTTTTTTATGTAGAGATGATACTTCAACATTTAACAATGCTCTGTGGTTTTCGATTGGCATACCTTTGTATCTGATTTCACTATGCTTTGGCCCATGGCTCAAATCTACATCCATATTAGATTTACCTGCAAGTTTATCTACAAATAATGACATATTATTTTTAGAATCAGCAGGGTTTGTTCCATGTTTAAAGTTAAACACATCTATATCACCACCAAACCTTCCTTGAGGGTTTGGATAATTCATAGAAAAACCTACTCCCTTCATTTGAACAGTATCAACACCTTTTGATGCTGTCATTTCTGTAAATTTCTTTAATATAGCTTCTTGTTTAGTATGATAATCTTTTGTAAATTGTGCATTTATTTCCATATTAGCTTTTACATCATCAGGAACTTTGATGTCGGGAGTATTTTTAATTCCCTCATATACTAATGGCATAACTGCGTTATCGTGCGACATATTATACATTCTTACCCAATCATTATGGTTTCTGCCTACAAACAATTTTGGGTCAACTTTTTCCCCGTTAAGACCACCTTTCATAAGCGATAATAACATTTTAGCAGGGATAACTTTAGGGTCAGAGGCTGTACTGACTTTTTGAATAAAATCAACTGCTTGCATATTAACTGTATAAGGCTTTTGTGGGTTTAATTTTACATCAGAAATCATTGGTGAATAAGAAATGTGGGGTACAGTATTCATAATTATCTCCTTATATTCTCATGAAAAACCGTCAAAAATATTTTTGCTACTTGCTTTAATATAAGTTAACATGTTAAGCATATGATTTTTCATATCATATTGTAAAGTTTATCAAATCTGCATAGCTTAAACTGTTATATGCGTGATAAAATATTATTGTTACTTTAAATCAAGGAAAGAGGAATTGGAATGAACTCAGTTTTGGAAAAAGAATCAAGCGTTTTGGAGCGCAGTGATATTAAAGATATTAACCTTGCAGAACAAGGCAAGAATAATATTGAATGGGCATTAAAAGACATGCCTGTATTAAGAAAAATTGAAGAAAGATTTATCAAGGAACAACCATTTAAAGGTTTAAAATTATCAGCTTGTGTACATATTACAAAAGAAACTGCTGCATTGTGTACTGTTATGAAAGCTGGTGGTGCAGATGCTATTTTAGTTGCATCAAATCCTTTATCAACTCAAGATGATGTTGCAGCAGCCCTTGTTAAATATTGGGGAATTCCTGTACAAGGATATGCTGGTGAATCTGTAGAAACATATAGAAAACATGTTAATGCAGCATTAGACCATAATCCTGATATTGTTATTGATGATGGTTGTGATATTGTTGCAACAATTCACGCAGAAAGACCTGAACTTGCAAAAAAAATTATAGGTTCAACAGAAGAAACAACAACTGGTATTATAAGACTACAAGCTTTAGAAAATGAAGGCAAACTAGCATTTCCTGCAGTTGGTGTTAACACAAGTTTAACAAAACATTTATATGATAACAGATATGGTACTGGACAAAGTTCTATGGATGGTATTATAAGAGCAACAAATATTTTGTTAGCTGGTAAAACTGTTGTTATTTCTGGTTATGGCTGGTGTGGTCGTGGTTGTGCTTTAAGAGCGAAAGCATTGGGCGCTAATGTTATTGTTTGTGAAGTTGACCCTCTAAAAGCTTTAGAAGCTGCTATGGAAGGTTATAGAGTAATGCCTATCGCTGAAGCAGCAAAAGAAGGCGATGTATTCTTAACAGTAACAGGTGATAAACATGTTGTTGATGTACAACATATTCTATCTATGAAAGACGGTGCATTCTTAGCTAACGCAGGTCACTTTGACCACGAAGTTAATGTTCCTGATTTGAAACAACATACTGTTGAAATCAAGAGAATCAGACCATTTATGGATGAATATAAACTTGATAATGGTAAATCAGTATATGTTTTAGCTGAAGGTAGATTAGTAAACCTTGTAGCAGCAGAAGGACACCCTGCATCTGTAATGGATATGAGCTTTGCTAACCAAGCTTTAGGTATTGAATATATTGTTAAAAATCAAGGTAAATTAGAAAAAAAATTACACACATTACCTGAAGAAGTTGATATGAAAATTGCTTCGTTAAAACTTGAATCAATGGGTATTCAAATAGATACCTTAACTCCTGAACAAGAAGAATACTTGAACAGCTGGAAATAATTAATTCTTTAAAAGAATTTAATTTATAATTATAAAGCCCGATTTGCTAATTCAAATCGGGCTTTTAAATATGCAATAAAAAATTAAATTTGAAAAATTTTTATTTTTCTAAATTTTCCTTATTTAGTAGTGCATTTTGGACAATTACATTTTTGAACAGTTTCTTTTGCTTTTGTACAAGCTGGACAAGTACAATCTTTTGTTGTTGTACATTTGTCACATTTGCATTTTTCTATTTGAGCTTTAGCTTTTTCACATTTTTTGCAAGTACAACCGTTTGCTGAACATTGAGGGCATTTGCAATTTGTTAATTGAGCCTTTGCTTTTTCGCATTTAGGACAAGTGCAATCTTTTGTTGTTGTGCATTTGTCACATTTGCATTTTGCAACTGTAGCCTTAGCAGCTTCACAAGTTGGACATGTACAATCTTTCACAACAGTCTTTTCTGTTGCAACTTGAGGTGTTGCAGGACAAGTTTTTTGACAAGGTTTTGCCATAACAGCTGTACCTACCAAACCTACTACGAGTAAAGTTAATAAAAGTTTTTTCATATCTGACTCTCCTTTCTGTATTTCAACATGAATATATAACTTTAAACTCAATTTGTAAATAGGTATTTTTTAATTTAGTTAATAAGAGTTAAGTGACTAAGTTATTAAGAAGATAGTTGTTTCTTATTCACTAAACAACCTACATGATTAAAAAAAGATTAATAATACAAATTCTATAAAAAATTGTATTATTATATAATTAGTTGGGAACGATTCCAACAACATATATATACCCAAGTGAGAATGGAAAAATATTATGCAATACAAAGATTATTATGAAATATTAGGTGTAAAAAGAGAAGCAACCGAACAAGAAATAAAATCAGCATACAGAAAACTTGCTCGTAAATATCACCCTGATGTTAATAAAACAAAAGAAGCAGAAGCTAAATTTAAAGATATTAATGAAGCTTATGAAGTATTAGGCGACAAAGAAAAACGTCAAAGATACGACAGCTTAGGTTCAAACTGGCAAAACGGTGCAAATTACACCCCACCTCCAGGATTTGAACAATTTAATTTTAACTTCAATCAAGGTGGAGGTGCACAAAGCTTTGATTTTGGTGGCGGAGCTGGTGGTTTCTCTGATTTCTTCTCATCATTGTTCGGAGATTTCATGAGTGGACAAGGTGCAAGCTCTGCAGGTGGATTTTCAGGCTTTGATTTCGGAAACGCAGGCAGAAGCAGACAAACTCGTCAAACAAGACAAACTGCTCAAGCCAAATCAGAAGATTTGGATATAACCAAAACTTTAAATGTTTCAGTAAAAGACCTTATAAGCTCATCACCTGTAACAGTAAAATTCAATGACATATCCAAATGTACTCAATGCCCACCTAACGGAGGGTTCTGTACACATTGTTCAGGTACAGGTTTTGTAACAACACCAAAGAGTGTTAAAGTTAAACTCCCTAAGAATGTATCCGAAGGGCAAAAGATAAGATTAAAAAATGAGGGTAAGATTGATTCTTACGGTCGCAAGGGTGATTTGTATTTAGTTATCCATATCAAAGATTCTGAATACGAGATAGATGGTTCAACTCTTGTTAAAGAAGTTGAAATCACTCCTTATCAAGCAGTTTTGGGTTGTCAAAAAGAAATCATGACACCACATGGCAAAGTTAATATCAAAATTCCACCTAAAGTTTCTTCCGGTCAATCATTGAGATTAAAGAAACTTGGTTTACCTGATAAGAGTGGTAATTTGGGCGAATTAAAAGCAAAAATCAAAATCGTAATCCCTAAGGATTTAACCAATAAGGAAATCGACTTGTATAAACAACTTGCCCAATTAAGAGGTTAAGAAGCAGTTAAGGCTTTATGAGCTTGTAGGTATCAACGCCAAGAGCTTCTGCAAGCATGTCCAGCCTTTTCATGCCGGGGAATCTTTTGCCTCGTTCAATTTCAGATAGATAATCACAAGAAATTCCACATATTTCGCTAAGTTTATCTTGTGTATATTTCTTAGCAAGCCTGTATTTTCTAAGGTTTTTGGAAAGATTTTCTTGTGCTGTCTGTACCATATAGATAATTATGATTTGTTTAACGGTTTAATATAACAGACAAATAGCACGATAAAAGTACTCTCTTTTTTCGCTTATATTCAAGTTTGAGATAATAAAATTATTTAGGAAAGCGAATTTCAGTACAGAGTTTTTGCCGGATAGCGAACAGATTGAGGTTTTAGAATAAAGTTCATTTGCCAAAACTCTGTGAACGTGGAAAAAATTCAAGACGGCGACTCCGTCTGAAAGATAAAAAATATAAAATAAAAATGCTTGTAACGTATTTTTGTTTGTACTAATATGAATGTGTTAAAAGATTATTTACGATAAGAAGGAGTTTAAAATTATGGTAAATGTTGCAATTAACGGATTCGGTAGAATCGGTAGAAACACTTTAAGAGCTGCAATTGCAGAAGGTATTTTTGACAAAATCAACTATGTAGCAATCAATGACCCTGGTTTAAAACCTGCTGATGCTGCTAGAATTTTCAAATATGACTCTGTAATGGGTAAATTCGATGGTACAGTAGAAGCTTATGATGAAGGTATCATCGTAAACGGTAAAAAGATTAAATTCTTTGCAGAAAAAGATCCTGCACAATTACCTTGGAAAGATTTAGGTGTTGAAGTTGTTGTTGAATCAACAGGTTTCTTCACAGATGCTACAAAAGCTCATGCACACATCGATGCAGGTGCTAAAAAAGTTATCATTTCTGCACCAGCTTCTAACGAAGACAAAACTATCGTTTTAGGTGTAAACGAAAATGAATACGATCCAGCAAAACACAATGTAATTTCTATGGCATCTTGTACAACTAACTGCTTAGCTCCAGTAGCTAAAGCTATCAACGAAAAATTCGGTATCGTTAAAGGTTTAATGACAACAGTTCACTCATATACTGGTGACCAAAGAATCTTAGATGCTGGACACAAAGATCCTCGTAGAGCTAGAGCTGGTGCTTTAAACATCGTTCCTACAAAAACAGGTGCTGCTAAAGCTGTTGCATTAGTTCTTCCTGAATTAAAAGGAAAATTAGATGGTTTCGCTATGCGTGTTCCTACTCCAGATGTTTCTCTAGTTGATGTTGTATTCGAAACAGAAAAGAAAGTTACTGTTGAAGAAGTAAACGCAGCATTAAAAGAAGCAGCTGACGGACATGTACTTTGCTACACTGAAGAACCACTTGTATCTTCTGACTACATCGGTTCTCACCAATCATCAACTGTTGATGCTCTATTAACAAGAGTTATGGGTGACAACATGGTTAAAGTTATTTCTTGGTATGATAACGAATGTGGTTATTCTACAAGATTAGCTGAAACTACATTAATGGTTGCTGAAAAATTATAATTTGAAATTTCAAGTTTATAATACAGATAACGAGGATTGATTAACTTCAATCCTCGTTTTTTATTTGATATTTTTTGTCTTTCAGACGGAGTCGCTTTTGGTGGCAAAAGCAACACAAAACCACCGACACGCCTTTTGTTCACATCAAACAATAAACTCGTAATCAGCCGAATAACTCGTTGTTTCACAACTCAAACAAATTCGGCTTTTGACTTTATACTCGTTTTGTTTGATTGTTCTCTTTCAGGCTATTGTCGGATTTTTAACTTTTTATTTTTATAACTTATAAATTTTTATTAACCCAACAAATTCTCAAAAATAATACTTATATCATTTTCTTGCATTTTGTTAAAATATTTCGATTTTTGTGCGACTGTTATATATAATCTGCGTTTTGCTCGAGTTATTGCAACATATAACAATCTGAAATTCTCTGCGATATTAAATTCCTTCAACTCTAATTCTGATTTTTTCTTATAATCAGAATTTATTGCTTTCACATTCTCCATGAACAGTGATGAAGATTTCAACTTCATTTTTTCAATATCAAGCGAAAGATTTTTTTCTGTGAGTTCAGGAATAAATACATAATCAAACTCATCACCTTTTGACTTGTGCATTGTCATAATTTGGATAGTACCTGTTTGCTCTGTCGCAGAATCTTCTTCTGCAAAGAATTTGAACCCACTCAAGGAAGGCTTGTTTGCCAATTCACCTAATTTTTGAATTAATAAAGATAAGTCATTTTTAACATTCAATCTTGCAACAAGCGTAGAAATAAGGTAAACATTTGAGATTTCCAAATCCGTATTATAGTAGTACAAGCCAATTTTAGAAACCAGCTCTTGAGGTGGAAGTGTGGAATAAAGTAACCAATAATTCATATCCCAAAGGAATTGAGCCAACTCCCCAACATCATCAGGATTAAGCGTGATAAAATCAGCTTCGCAGTTTTCTATTTTGCAGGCATAATTCTTTTTATAAAACCCTTGTTCATAAAGAGCTTGATATGTATCTGCCAAGTTCCCATTGCTGAAAGGATTTTCTATTGCTTTTAATATTGCAAATATTGTTTTGAAAATCGCTTTCTTGCCTAAAGATTCACTTCTTGTTATAACTTTGAACCCTGCATTGTTAATAAAACTTTCCCACTCTGAAACTTGGAAATTATTTCTTAATAAAATCCCGATAGTTGCATCAGGCTTTTTAGTTAAGAGTTTTTTTATTTCTGATAAAACAAAATTTCTTTCATCTTGCCCTGTTTCAAAAACCTCATTTATAACTGCATTTTTTTCAACGGGATTCTTACCTTCAACAGGATTCATCATCATGTTGTAGAAGGATTTGCCACCATAATTGACTAACCTGTTAGCAAGTTTCCAAACATCTTCGGTACATCTTTGAGAACGATTCATCATTACCTTATCTGAGCTGTTAATAAATTGATAGAACCCTTCTACATCAGCATTAGTAAATGTTGTTGTAATAGCTTGATTTATATCACCACATCTAATTATATTTTGATATTTGCCTGATAATAAATTCAATAATCTTTGTTGAATCTCAGAAGAATCTTGTGCCTCATCTTCAATAATATAATGGCAAAGATTTTGATAATAGCTCAATATGTCTGAATTTTCTTCTAATAATTTTACGGCAGAAACTAATATATCATCATAATCTATCAAATTGTTTTCTTGCAATTTTGTTTGATAATCTTGATAAAATCTTATAAATCGTCTTACTTTTGGGTGAAGCTCTTTTAAGTTAATATTTTTCGGAACACCACCCGAGAGTTTCAGAACAGAAACAGCTCTTGTAAAATCATCAACATCAGCTTTATCAATAGAACCTGATATTGCACCGATTATACGCATTTTTAGTGAATCGTCACAGATATCAAATTCAGGGTCAAGTCCTAAGCGTTCATAGTTAGAATTTTCTTTCAGGATTCTTAGTGCAAGCCCATGAATTGTTGTAATATTAGGGAGTTTTGTATTTTCAGGATTAATATTTTTTATCCTGTCTTTGAAATTTCTTGCTGCAGACTCCATATATGTCAATACATATATGTTTTCAGGTTGTATTTTATACTCCATAAGTTTAAGTATAAGAGCTAATAAAATCGTGGTTTTGCCTGCCCCAGGGACAGCAGAAATTGCCATTTTCCCCCGTTTATACTCAAGTACAGGTTTTTGGTCATCTCTTGGAATAATTTTAAAACCTGTAGGTTTCGTGTCTTTTGGTGCTTCACAGATAAGATACATTTCTATCCCACCAAAGTTTTCACCCCCTTGAGAATCAAAAATTGAGGAAAGTGCATAGACATAATCCGTACAAAAATTTAGTTTTCGCAGGATTTTAGCTGTTTTATCTTTTGCGAGATATATATCATCTTCTACTGTATAATCAGCTTTTTGCCAACATTTTTGAAACACCCAAGAATTATACAGAGGCCCTGTGTCTGATTTTGTCCAAAGATTAGATGACACATCAAGCCAGATTTGGTATTTGGAAATAATTTTATTATCTATAATTTTTTGAGGGGTCGAGATTAACAAATCATTATCTTCTACATTTATGACAGAGTATGGTTGCTCTGAAATAATAGAATTTTCCAGTTGAACAATAATATCCTCTGTACGAGAACGAGCAAATACTTTTTCAAAATCTTGAATTTGTTTCAAGAAAAAGTTGAATTTGCGTATCCTCTCTGGTGGAATATAATCGACAAGCGTTTCATATACATAAAAAATCTTTTCAGAAAGCAGGGACTCATCTTGTTTCAGATGCGCTATTACATTTTGAAATTTGTCATATTTTTCTTTATATTCGCCTGATAAAGATTTCATATTTTTTATCGGAATATTTAAAAAATCAGAGAAAATTCCACGTTTATCAAACTCATTAATTGGTAGATTTATACCCATTTTTATTATATTGACGATAGATTTTATAAATGTATCATCAAGAAGTTTTTCACTCCCTGAGATGAATTTCAGGTTATAATTCGATAAATTTTGAGAGATAGAAAACTTCAAAATATCATCAATAATAGGTGAAATTATCGTAATATCACTGGGCTTTACACCTTTTTCTATCAAGAAGTTTATTTTTTGACAACAAGCATCAAGCATATCTGCTCTTTTAGAATACGAGGTATAATTGAGATTTTGCAAAATATTTTGTTCATTCTCTTTTACATTCTTGTACAATTTTGGCGCATCGGTGTTTGAGTTTGAGGTTAGAGTTTGTGGCAATTCCTTGTATATTTTGTATAAATTGGTTTCAAACTGAGTATCTGCAGCCAAATATCCGGCACGAGAATTTCCGGGGGAATCAAAACCTATAAAATAATCTTTGAGCTTTAATGCTTCAAGAAAAGCATATCCTGCAGGCGTCATTTCATCAGCATCATCAATAATCAAGTAATCAATACCTTTAAAATAATCAGTGTTTTGATATATGTATTTGAATAACGGCATTTGTCTAAGATAGTCAAAACTACGATACGAGAGCGTATGCGCCATTAGAGATTTGATAATTTTATGCGCATCTTCACCAAAAGACTCTTTTAGAAGTTCTGATTTTTCTTGGATTTCGTCCTCGGTAAGATTGTTTTGAAGAATCAGAGAATACCTTCTAAAGATTTGATGTAAGAGTGATTTTTTAGAGTTGTAACCTTTCACATCTATTTTTTTGAGAATATCCTTCAAAATTAGTTGCGAAACTTCAAGCCCGACAAGATTTGGCAGAATAAAATGTTTTTTTGCAGGCACAAGATTTTCAAGAACATTCCAGTTATCAGCTATCGTGTTATAAATCAAACCATGGAAAGTATGTATATTTAGTTTTTCTATTGCAGGAATTGTAATAAGCTCAAGTGCAGAATTAATGAACCTGCTTTTGTCACTCGGAGTTTGCAAAACCACTAAAACAGATGAGGTTGATACACCTGAATTTATTAACTCGGCATATTTTTTTACGAGAATATTAAATTTTTCTGATTTCACATCTCCCTTGATTAACATATTGTTAAAAACATCCTTTAACACTTGCAAAAAACCAAATCTTTTACTAGTATAATTATACTAGAGGATACAAAAAAATCCAAAAGTTACAATTTTAATGGAACTTTTAAAAAGATGTAAGGAGAAGGAATTATGTTGTTAAAAAAATCAACATCAAAAACACAAGCTATGGACATGCAACAAGAAATCATTAATGCTGCAGGTCAAATTTACAACTACTTAGCTGAAAAAGGCGAAGTTTCAATGAACAAATTAAAAAAAGACTTAGATTTAAACGGTAATTTTGCAGAAATGGGCTTAGGCTGGTTATCAAGAGAAGATAAAATTGCTTATACTCAAAAAGCAAGAAGCATTTCAATCAGCTTGCGTTAATCTTTTTTAAAATAAAGTTTTGAACAAAAGACGGTTATAATAGCCGTCTTTTGTTGTATTTAAACATAGTTTTCTTCTATTAATCCCCTAACAGGTGGAATGTCTTAATAATAAAAATGTGCTATCCTATTCGTATGAAAAGAGCTTTTTATATTGTAATTACAATAGGGATAATAATTTTTTGTCTTGGATTATATTTCCAAAGAGATAATAACGGCTCCAATGATACAGAAATCACTTGTAAAGCTTGCGATACTGTAGAAAAATACCCACTAAACAAAATTTTTCCAAACCCAATAACTATTACAATAAATGGTGTTGATTATCTACAATCCCAACTTCCTGTTGGTAGATATGGTGGTAGATTAATTGCTTCGACTATCGGTGAAGGTCCAAAAACCTTTAACCCTTTTACGGCAAAAGATGCGACATCATCACAAATGGCAAATATAATGTATGACGGACTTGTAACCTCAAACCCTGTTACTGGAGAAGTTATACCTAAACTTGCTAAATCAATAAAAATTGAAGGAAACAATTATATTGTTACACTAAGACATGGGCTAAAATGGTCTGACGGACAACCTATTACGGCAGATGATGTAATTTTTACTTGGAAAGATATTGTTTTCAAAGGATTAGGTAATACCTCAGTAAGAGATAGTATTCTAATAGACGGCAAATTACCTGAAATTAGAAAGATAGATAATTACACAGTCGTATTTACTATATCGAAACCATTTGCACCGTTTTTAAGACAACTTACTAACCCTATTGCACCAAAACATTGGTTTGAGTCTATTCCTGATTGGGAAAAATCTTTTGATAGAATTTTATCTTCAACAATTAACCCTCAAGATATTGTTTATAGTGGTGCATATCACTTGAAAAAATATGTACCGGCACAACGAGTTGTATTTGAAAAAAACCCTAATTATTATGAAATAAACCTTAATAATGAAAAACTTCCTTATTTGAATCAAATAGTATATTTAATAGTTGGTGATTTAAACAACGAAATACTAAAATTTGAAGCAAAAGAGATTGACACAATAAGCCTTCGAGGTTCTACAGTTGCTCGCTACAAGGCTAAAGAATCATTATCAGATTATGCTATATATAATCTTGGGGCTGATACAGGAACAATGTTCCTTGCGATAAATTTGAACAACAGAAAAAATGATAAAGGTAAATATTATGTAAGTTCTATCAAGCAACAATGGTTTTCTGATATCAACTTTAGAACAGCTATAGACTACGCTATAGATAGAAACAGTTTAGTTACAAATATCGCTCAAGGACTTGCAGTACCTTTATTTACATCTGAAAGCTTAAACGGAATTTATTTAAATAAAAACATAAAAGGTCATAAAAGAGATTTAAAACTTGCAAAACAATATCTTGCAAAGAGTGGATTCTGCAAACATAGTGACGGATTTTTGTATGATAGAAAAGGGCATAAGGTAGAATTTGATTTATACACTAATGCTGGCAATACAGAGAGAGAATCTATAGGTGTCATGCTTAAACAAGATTTGTCAGACCTAGGCATGACAGTTAATTTTAAACCTGTAGAATTTAATACTCTAGTAAATAAATTAACCAATTCTTATGATTGGGATATGGCAATTATGGGATTAACCGGTTCACCTTTAGAACCTCATAATGGTAAAAATGTTTGGGCTTCAAATGGGCCATTACATTTGTTCAACCAAAGACCAATGGATTATAAAATTGATGATAGATTAAGTTGGGAAAAAGAGCTTGATAATATTTTTGAACAAGGAGCATTAAAACTTAATTTTAATGATAGAAAAAAATATTATGATAGATATCAAGAAATCGTTTATAACGAAAGACCTATTATATATCTTTATTCTCCAACAAGAATTGTTGCAATAAGGAGAAAATTTAAAAATATATATCCTACAACATTGTCCGGAATACTATATAATATGGAAGAAATTTGGATAGGAAGTGATAAATGAATATACTAAAATACATACTAAAAAGAATTATCCAAATTATTCCGTTATTGTTCATTGTTTCAATAATAAGTTTTTTCATAATCCGATTAAGCCCTATTGACCCTTTAGCAGAACTAAGGCTTAATCCATCTATATCAAAAGAAACTTTGCAAAAAGAAACCCAGCGCTTGGGTTTGGACAAACCAATCCCAGTTCAATATGTAAAATGGGCATCAGCATTTGTAAGAGGTGATTTGGGTATTACATCATCTGGCGAAAAAGTTTCAGATAAATTAAAAGAAAGAATCCCTAATACATTACTTTTAACAACTCTTGTTATATTTATGACTTGGTCTGTCGGAATACCTTTGGGTATTTTGGGAGCAGTTTATCACAAGAGCAGGTTTGACAGATTATTAACTATACTGTCCAGTGTCGGTATGGCAATACCGTCCTTCTTCTTTGCAATACTATTATTAATTTTTGCAGTAAAAACTTCATTGTTTCCAGTAGGTGGATTAACAAGTTTTGATTTTGATGAAATGAGTTTTGGTGGAAAAATTCTTGATTTAGCAAAACATCTTGTATTACCTGTAACTGTTTTGTTCACAATATCACTTGCAGGATTACAAAGACAAATGAGGGCTAATATGCTTGATGTTATGGATTCAGAATATGTAAAATTCGCTAGAGCAAAAGGTTTATCTGAGTTTAAGGTAATATTTAAACACGCACTCAGAAACGCATTGAACCCTATGATTACACTTTTGGGGTTTGAATTTGCAGGGTTGTTAAGTGGTGCAGCTTTGACAGAATATGTGTTCCAATATCCTGGGCTAGGACGATTGATTCTTGAAGCAGTTATGAAATCTGATATAAATTTGGTTATGGCATCTTTGATGATGGGGTCGATAATGTTGGTTTTAGGCAATTTGCTTGCTGATATACTTTTAATCATTACAGACCCTAGAATAAGAAACGGTGGTCAATAAGGTATTATAATGAAAGATATTTTGAAACAGATAATGAAGGATAAATATGCAAGTATCGCACTGATTGTATTGTTGGTGATGTACTTGATGATTTTGTTTGCTAATTTTATTGCACCTTATTCAAAAGACTTTGCAGACAGAAACCAGTCTTATGCACCACCTTCAAAGGTATTCATCATTGACGAAAACGGTAAATTTTCAAAACCTTATACATATAATTACAAACGAGAATATATCCCTGAACTGTACCAGACAGTGTATAAACTTGACCGTTCTCATAAATATTATATTCATTTCCTAAATCGTGGTGAAACTTATAAATTTATGGGAATAATAAAAACATCTCGCCACCTTTTCGGAGTTGAGAAGGAGGGCAGATTATATATTTTAGGAACAGATATAAACGGTCGTGATGTATTTTCAAGACTGTTGTTTGGTGGCAGAATTTCACTTACGATAGGCTTTTTGTCATTATTTATATTATTCCCTATCGGCTTAATCTACGGTGGCATATCGGGATACTTCGGAGGTTGGGTAGATGTACTTATGATGAGATTTGCTGAGGCTGTTATGGCAATACCTAGCTTTTATCTTTTAATTATTTTGGCTGCGATTTTACCATCAAACATGACAAGCACACAGAGATTTACTTTGATAGTTGTTATATTGGCTTTGATAGGTTGGTCAGGATTTGCACGTGTTGTAAGAGGTATGGTGCTTTCAATAAAAAAAGAAGAATTCGTACTTGCTGCAAAAACAATCGGAGCATCAGATTTGAGAATAATTTTGAAACATATATTACCTCAGACTACAAGCTATGTAATTATAGCAATGACTTTGTCTGTACCGTCATATATACTTGCAGAATCAGGATTGAGCTTTTTGGGCTTAGGTATTCAACAACCTGATGCAAGTTGGGGTAACATGTTGAAAGAAGCGCAAGAATATATTAATATTCTTTATAGACCTTGGCTTTTAACTCCCGGGTTCTTAATTTTTATTGCAGTATTATCATTTAACATAATAGGTGATACAATAAGAGATATCTTAGATCCAAAAGGAAAGATAAGAGAGTAGAGAACAAGTTATAAATTATTTGGAGAATAGTATGGAGAATATAATTGATCCTTTAAATGTAGAGCTTGCAATCCGAATTTTGTCAGCTATTGCACTCGGGTTTATATTGGGATTTGAAAGAGAGATAACAAACAAATACGCAGGGTTAAGAACACATATATTGGTGTGTTTGGGTGCTTGTATTTTTACGGTGATTTCAATATATGGCTTCCCAATGTTTTCAGGTGATATTGATATTCCTAATTATCACCCTAACGGTATAAGAGATACAGCTCGTGTTGCGGCACAAGTTGTAACAGGTATCGGTTTTATCGGTGCAGGTACAGTATTAAGAAACGGGCCAACTGTTTTTGGTTTGACAACTGCAGCAACTTTATGGATGGCAGCAAGTATCGGTATGGCTTGTGGTAGTGGAATGTATGGTGTAGCAACACTTGCAACCTTTGCATCAGTGTTGGTTCTAACACTTATCAGAGTTTTTGAAAGAAAAGTGCTTAATTGTTCTTCTAAAAATATAAGAAGATTAAAAGTTACTTTGTTCTGCCAACAAGAAGAAGTTGATTCTATCAAAGATTTTATGACAGAAAATTTCAAATCAGTTGAGGCATTAAAAATCCAAAAACTATTTGAAAACCCTGAAAAAATAAAAATTAGTATGACAGTTGAAATTGTTTCTAAAAAACCAATCCAATCTTTGTATAAAAAAGTTGAAAAACTAAAAGGTGTAGATTCAATATCAATCCAAGGTGTAAATGAATAAAAGAAAAAAAATTGACATCTATCCATACATTCAGACAATATTGTGGGCAATATTTTTGGCTTGCCTGTTTTCGGGTGGTGTAATTTATTATGCCCAGTACGATGTAATCAACAACTCGTATTCTCGCTATAATGATAAGGCATTAATGGAATATATCAGAAATACCGTTATTATTCAGAACGAGGATTTGGAATTTAATCACCCTGATGATTACAGAATTGATATTCATTTGGGATATTTACATAGCGTAGTCAAGGAGTATGACAAAGCCGAAGAATATTATTTGAAGGCAGTTCAAAAAGCTCCTGACGGAATATACAGACCTGTATATGAGCTTGCGTCTTTTTATATTGAACGTGGCAGATATGATGAAGCACGAAACATTTTGGAAACCTTCCCACAAGTTCCACAAACCCCTGTTATCAAGTATCAGTCATATTTGTATAGAAAACTCGGTGACGCTTTTTATAAACAAGGCTTGTATGGCTATGCATTAAACGAATATGAAAACTCGTTGAGTTATTGGAAAAAACTAAGACGTCCTGAACCTAAATATATGCGAGAGGTTAATAATAATATTTATAATACTGCGAATAAACTTGCAGACCTTTGTATAAACAATGATAAGGTCGGTGAAGGTATTACATATTTGAATATGGCAGAAAAAGCTAAACCGAAAGATTTTAATATCCAGTATAAGTTGGCTCTTGCAACAGCAGAAACAGACCCTGAACGGTCATATAAATATTTCAAAAAGTTGTTTAAGGAAGACCCTACAAGAGTTGATTATATTTCATATTATAATCTTATTCAGTCTTTGATTTATCAGTACGAATCAGAGGGCGACGATATTAACGCTAAACTTTACAGATTCAGAGCGCAACATTTAATGGAGGAAGTTGAAAAATCTTTGATATATCCAAGAGATGTTGATTTCAGAATTACAAATATATCTTTGTATAAGTTTGGCAATCAGTCTAAGATATTGATTAAATATAACCTTCAAAATATTTCTCAGAATACTATAAAACAACTTACAATGGAGGTCGTTTATAAACTTAATGGCAAAAAGTTTGAAACATATAGAGAAAACTTGATTGAGAACGGCAATTATTTATTTGCAGGCAACTCAATAAAAGACGGAACTATTGTTCCAAAAACGCATAGAAGATATAAGAAATCAGATTATTCAAAGATAAGTGCAGAAATCTATTTGTATAAATACCCTGATAAGAAAATCTGTATATTTAATGATTACTTGTTTGATAAGGATACAAAAATAAAACAATCTAAACATGGCTTGGACTGTGAGGCATATATAAGATTTTTTGCATCACAGATATTAAACTTTGGCTCAAGCATAAAGACTTATCAAAATTCACAAAAGAATAGTAAATAAGTGATTGAGAGTTAAGTTATTAAGACCATGACAATCCAACCTGTCATTGCGAGAAAATCGTCAGATTTTCGTGGCAATCCAGAACATCAAATCGTCATTCAAAATCTCAGGCAAGCTTTGCAAGAGATATTTCGCTATCGCTCAATATGACGAACCAAACAGTCATTCAGAGCCTACAAGCCGTAATCTTTCAATATTAATATTACATATAATTGCTGATAAACAAAATATATGCTAAAATGCAAAAAGAACATTCAAAAGAGAATACAGGCAAAAGATTTCGATTATAATTTCGCTGACTTTGTACACGAAAGGAGGACGCAATGTTAATTGAAATCCTCTTAAATTGTTGGCGTTAAACGGCATTACGGTATTTGCCTACGCAAACACCTTCAGCCTCTGCCAACAATTCGTAGCGAAAAAGAACTATTGCTAATATTAGCAATAGTTCTGTACCTAACATCCCTTTAATTAGGGAACGGGTGTGGGTGTTGAAGCCACCCATGCCTGTATTCTTATTTTAACTTATTTTTCCATTTTTGCAAGTAGTTATTATCAACGAACAAAAAAGTCTTATTCACTTATTAACCTATTTACTTAGTCACCTTTTGATAGAGTTTAGTCACTTAATAACTTAACTCTTAGTAACTCCATAAAAAATAGTGAGCAGATTTTCTACTCACTATTTCTTAGTATATTCTTTTAAACAAACTTATAAAGATTCTCTATAAATTGTTTCTACAGCTTCTTTTGTAGCTTTTGTAGGAGCGATACCTAAAAGACCATCAAGAGAAGGTGTCGTAAATGCTAAATCTGTTAGAGTTTTAACATCTGCTTCTGTGAATCCTTCATCTGTCAATTTGTTAGGAACATCAACTGATTTAAGCCATTCATAAACCCCTGTTGCAGCTTTTTCTGTATCAGAAGCATCAGCTTTTAGACCTGCAACTATTGGTTCAAGAATATATGCAAGAGTTTCAGCTTTTGATGCATAAATGTTTCTGATAACTGCAGGAAGTAAGATAGCAAGACCTAAACCATGAGAGAAATCAGGTTTTAGAGCACTCAATGGGTGTTCAAGAGCGTGAGTATAATGTAACAAGCCATTATCAAACGCAACACCTGCCATCATAGCTGCATAGCATAAGAAATATCTTGCTTCAAGGTCTTCACCGTTAGCAATAGCTTTCGGCAAGTATTCAGCAACCAAATCAACAACTTGACGAGCAAGTGAAATTGAATAAGGCGATGCAACTGTTGAAGTTGCAGCTTCAACAACATGGTTTACTGCATCAATAGAAACAAATCTTGTTTGTTTTGGTGATAATTTTGCCATAAGTTTAGGGTCATCGATAGCGTATGTCGGATAAATACAGTCATAAGCAATCGCTGGTTTGTAATTCTTTTCAAGAATTGTTGCAACAGCAAATCTGTTTGTTTCAGAACCTGTACCATGAGTAAGGTTGATAGCAACAATAGGAGCAGCTTCTGTTGGAGTGAACTTGAATTCATAAATATCAGAAGCGTTTTTACCTTCGTTTTTAAGTAATATAGCAACAGATTTACCTGCATCTGTTGGAGAGCCACCACCGATAGTAATAACAGCTTTAGCACCAAATTCTCTAGCCATGCCTGCAGCTTCATCTATCGCTTGAGTTGTAGGGTTAGGTGTTACTTTATCATAGTTAATATAACCGATACCGTTATTTTTAAGAGCTTTTTCTACATAATCCCAAGCCCCTGTAGCTTTGTAAGCATTTCTACCTGACATAACGATAAGTTTATCAATACCTTTAGATTTAAGGTCACGAGCAATATCTTCGATTTTTTCTATTGCACCACAACCAAAATAAACAAGAGTTCTTGTTCTGATTTCACGAACTTGATTAATGTCTATGTCTTTTTCCCACATAAAACTTCTCCTTTCTGTTGTCACAAAAATTATATCACAGTGAAAAATAATTCACACAATATTATTTAAAGAAACCGAGTTATTATATATTCACGAAAAAACATTTGTATGATATAATCCCGATATGAAAAAAAACTTATTGATTATCGGAAATTCAGCTAAAGAATTTACATTAGCAAGATTATTTACAGAAGATTTTAATGTATTTGTTGCCCCTGGCAATGACGCAATTTCAGAATTTGCAACAGTTGTAGATATTAGAGAAAATAATGTTGCAGAACTCGTGGATTTTGCATTAGAAAACGATATTGCATTCACAATTTGCTCATCAGAAACAGCAATCAAGGCAGATATTGCAAAACTGTTTGAGATGAACAACTTGAAGATTTTTGCACCGACAGCACAGTCTGCATCATTTGCGACAAACAAGTCTGTAGGCAAAAAACTTATGTACAAACTTAAGATTCCAACTCCGAGATTTGGAATCTTTGAGAAAAAACAGTTAGCGACAGATTATGTAAAAAACTCTCGCATGCCTGTTGTTATAAAGACAGATACCCACAAGCCTAACAGCGTAATGGTATGTCCGACAGAAACAATAGCCAAATCTTTTATAGAAGACTGTTTTTTTGCTGGCGAAGAAAAAGTTATTATAGAAGAATATGTCCATGGTACAAATTTTTCATTGTATGCAATAACTGACGGCTACAAGATTTTGCCGATAGGTACAACCGTAGATTACAAATTCTCACTTGAGGGTAACGGTGGCATAATCACATCAGGAATGGGTGCATATTCCCCATGTATCAAACTCACAGAGGATCAAATTGCGTATATCATCGGCGATATCGCATACCCGTTGATAGATTATTTGGAATCCCAAGGCACACCTTATTTGGGAATAATAGGTTTTGATGGAATCGTTACTTCTGAGGGTAAAATATCAATATTTGAATGTAATACTTTCCTTAGAGATCATGATGCACAATGTATATTATCTTTGATAAACCAAGATATTTACAAACTAATGGAAGCCTGCGTTATCGGTTCATTTGCAGATGATTATAACTATATTGAAACTAAAGACGAGTTTGCAGTAGCAGGAGTTTTATCATCAGGCAGAGTTAAAAATTCCATTATTGAAGGACTTGACGATTTACAAGACAATACTATCGTTGCTCACCTCAATACTAAACGAAACGAGTATTTGGAATACGAAACTCAAGGCAGTAACGCTTTGGTTGTAACAACGACAGCCAAAACACTTTCAAGAGCTACAAAAGCCTTGTACGAAGAACTTGAGTTCATAGAGTTTGAAGGCAAAAAATATCGCAAAGATATTTGCAATTCCAGCGAAGCTTGATAAAAAATAAGTTACTAAGAATGTTGTTTGTCATTGTGAACGAAGTGAAGCAATCCAGAACACCCCAAACAAGAAGTCACTAAGAAATAAAAATTCGTCATTCTAAGCCTTTACTTACTGCGCCTCGCAG
>USCK01000010.1 GCA_900553205.1 uncultured bacterium
ACAAATTTTGATGATAAAGTACAACTACTTTCAAATTTTAGTACTCTTGAAGATATGGGTTATGCAACTTTCTTTGCCCCTAATATTACATTAAAACGTCTTTTTTCGACTCCGGGAGTTAAAGAAATTGCGCAAGAAAAAGGTCTTTTAACAAATATGACAGAGATTGAAAAATTAACAGATGCTCAAAAACGAGCTTTATTATTCGATATATTCAATCGCTGTAGTGAAAATGGAAAGTATATTGGTTTTAACTTTAAGCCAGCTTCAAGATTTAGTACAATTTATCATGAAATGGGGCATTTAAATGATACAAATTTAAAATCTCATGCATTTGCAGCATACCATAATTGTACATCAGCAGATGAAGTCAAAGCTCTTAATGATTGGGTAACAAATCCTAAAAAAATGGAAGCTGCAGGCAGCGTTTCTTCTTATGCACAATCTGACGAAGCAGAATTTTTAGCTGAAACTTTTGCAAAAATATGTGACAATCAAGAGGTCTCAGAAGAAGCTATGGCTTTATATAAAGAATTGGGTGGACCAGCTTTAACATAAATCTATTTGTTTTTTTGTTCTAACAAATAATTCTTTACAGGTTCTGGTACAAAATTTGATATATCCCCATTATTCAAGAATATTTCTTTTACAGTGCTTGAAGATATAAAATTGTACTCTGGTTTTGTAATTAGGAACACCGTCTTTATATCAGGTGAAAGCTCACTATTCGTCTGAGATAACTGCATTTCATATTCAAAATCAGAAACAGCTCTTAAACCTCTCAAAAGGATTGTTGCACCACGTTCTTTGGCATAATTAACTGTTAAACCGTCAAAAGAATCGACCTCAACATTGTCAAGATGTTTAACGCTTTCTTTTATTAAGTTTATTCTTTCTTCAACAGTCAAAAAAGAGTTTTTATTTATATTATTTGAAACTGCAATTATAACCTTGCCAAATATCTTTGACCCTGTAGTAAGGACATCTAAATGTCCGTTAGTTATAGGGTCAAAGCTTCCTGGATAAATGGCTGTTCTCATAAATCCTCCAAGGTTCTATAGTTTGGAATAACGAACTGTTCGTTGTTTGCATCTTTATCTACAAATTTTAAGTAGTAATTCAATGCAGTTTCTTTTGATGCTTCGTAAAATTCTTCAGTTATAAGAGCATTGTGTTTTTCAGTTCTTTCTCCTGAATAATTACCTAAAATTCTTGCATATTTAGTAATTTCATCAAGATTCAAACCTCCACCATAAGCTTTTGTTTTAGCATCAGTACCTGAAGGTCTAATTTCGATGTATTTATTAGCAAATTCTAAATATGTACCATCACCAACGAATTTTACTGATTTTAAATCATCAAAATTTAATTCAGGGAACGCATCATTCAAAACATCTTTAACTTGTTCTAAGGTTGCAATACCTTCTTTTATTGCTATAGCAAGAGATAAGAAGAATAAATCATTCTTTGTTCTTAATTTTTCACCTGCTACTTTTGCTTCTTTCAATTTTTCGATATCAGGTTCTGATTCGTTATAATATGCGATATCTACTCTTGTATCAAACTGAGAAGTAATTTTATTATGTTCAAAAACTTCAATCAAATATTGAGAAAGAGTTTTGTTTTCAGTTTCAAGTTTTGCAATCAAAGATGAGGCAACAATAATAGCCTCTGTAGCACTTTTTTCTCTCATTGCAATAGCTTCTCTACCGGTTAAAGATTTAACCATATCCTCAGCGCCCATTATCATTCCACCAGATTCTTCTCCAGCAAAAATTAAACGAGGATTTACACCTAAATCAACTGTTTTGTCAAATACATCATCAACTTTAACACTGTCATAAGGACGAAGTTTAAGTTGAAGTTCAACTTTTTTCATTATATTAGCAATTTCTTTAAATCCAACAGGTACATTTACGACTTTTACACCATTATGCTTAGCCCATTCGTCCCATGAAAGTGCAGACGCAGTTGTTTTAATCATAAATCTTGGGTGATTTTTCCATTTGTTATGAGCTTTTAGTTGTTTCGCTCTAAAGTCCATTAACATTAGGAAGGCTTGGTTTGCAGTAAATACTGTCAAAACTCTTTCGTCACCTAGTTTTATATAAGAAACACCTGTTTCATCTAATGTATCGCAGTTACCTTCACTCTCTATTTGGCATATTGTTAATCTGTCATGATCAGGGTCTGTAATAAGAACAGCAGTACCTAGAGGACAATCCTCTAAAACTCTTTCATAATGCAAAGTATCAATAACTGGGAAGAAAGTTTCACCATTTGGTTTTACCCCCACAACAGTTGCATCAACAGAATAATCATAAAAAGCTTTATTACCTTTAGGATCATGGTCATATTTACCTATAGAATGGAAAAATGGGTCTTCTTCTGTATTATTCCAAACAAACTTGCTATCAATATCAAGTTTATCTAAAACTCGGCTAAGTGTTCTATATGCACACCCACCAACAGCTTCAATTACAATTTTACCTTCCATTTTTTTGATATCGCTAAGGTTTTCTGCTACACCAGATTTCAAGTATTCTACATATAAATCGATACCGTCATTAAGTTTTGCCATGATAAATTCATCTATTAACGGATTATTTTTGGCAGAAATTTTTATTGTATAGCTACCTTTTTCTTCAATTTCATTGAATATTTCTTGAATTTTATTAACAAATTCTAAAGATTCTTCCGGTAAGAACTGACTACCTTGAGAATTCAAATCTTTAGTTGCAGTTTTAACAGAAATACCATGACTTGATGTGATGTATTCACCACCTACCAAATCAAGTTTAAACGCTAAGAAAGATGCTAACCAAATAGGAATAGTATGTCTTTCTTGAGGAGTAAGAGTTTTTATACCTTGAGCCGCTTGAATACGTGCAATAGCTTCAAGATACAAGTCTGAATTATATCTAACTTCACTACCAACAAGCTTGATAATTTTTTTATCAGGATATTTTTCTTTTAATACCAAAGCTTTTGCTATTGTGGCAAGTATAATTCCTACTAAATTGATAGGGAAACGTGTGTCTTGAGGATACAATATGTTTTGAGGTCCTCTAATTCCAGCTGTAGAAACTTTAGCCTCTTTTGCATAATTAGCAAACCACTCCAAAAGATTCAATCCATTTGGATTCTTTTCGGCATCATATTCGTGTAAATTTTCTTTTGTTAATGTAAAAGAAAATTCATCAGGATTATCTAAATCAATGAGTTTTGAATTTTTTATATAATCAGGTGTTTTGTCAAAAACACTCTTAAATAATTCGTTTTCAAGTTCACATGTAGCTGTTTTATTCATAGCATTCTCCCTTATTAATAAGTCCGTTTGGTTCTATTATATGATAAAAATATTTGTAGTATAATACTTTTATTAGACGAGGGTAAAAAATGGTACAAACTAAGAAGACAGAAACTAACAAGTATTCTCTAAGAGAACCAAGTTTTTATAATGTATGGAGAAGAATCTTTCTTTATTTAGTTACTAGCATAGGGTATATGGTTAGATTCAAACTTGTATATAGGCTTGAGGTTCATGGAAAAGAAAATATTCCAAAAGATGCTAATTATATTGTTGCAGCAAACCATTTATCAACATTAGATCCACCTTTAATGGCAGGTATTATGCCAAGAGGTGTTGCATATATGGCTAAAAAAGAATTATTTAACAATTTGTTTTTGCGTTGGTGGTTAGATTGGTTAGGAGCATTTGCAGTAGATAGAGAAAAACTAGGAGTATCTACCATAAAAACAGTTAAATCATTAAAATCTACAGGCTGGGTTTTAGGTATATTTCCTCAAGGTACAAGGCAAGAACCGGGAGTTATAAGTAATGTAACTAAGGGGTTTGCATCATTAGCAAAAAGTACAAAATGTGGAATATTACCTATTGGTATAACCGGTACACAAGAAGTTCATCGTTGGCCATTTACAGGAAAAATTGTTGTTAATATTGGAGAAGTTATCCCTTGTTCTGATAATGTTGAAAAAATGGTTGATGATTGGGGACATTCAATAGAAAAACTTACAGGTTTTACATATAGTCATAAGGATTAGAGGTTTAAGGATTAAGAAGTATGGAAAATAGAAATTATAACAGAAGATTTCCTAAAGAATATGGGTTTTTAGGCTCACTATTTTATATATGGTTCCTAAATTTTGTCGTAGCTCCTATTGGAAAACTTTTGTATGACATAAAAATAGAAGGCAGAGAAAATATTGATAAAAAAAGTAAATATCTTTTTGCACCAAATCATGTATCATATCTTGATCCACCTTTTACTTCTCTTGCGGGAAAGAGAAAAGTTGCTTATATGGCAAAACAAGAACTATTTACCGATAAAAATGCATTATTAAGATTTTTAGTTATACATTTAGGCGCTTTTGCCGTAAATCGTGAGAATCCTGAAATTGCAACTTTTAAAACAGTATTTGATTTATTAAAAACTGACTGGTCTTTGGGTATATTCCCTCAAGGTAAAATTTCTAAAGAAAATGCTATAACAACTGTTCAAAAAGGCTTTGTTACTATTGCTAAAAAGGCTAAATTTGATATTGTACCTATTGGTATTTGTGGATTTGACGGATATTCTAAAAAATTGTTTGGTAAACATATGACAGTAAAAGTTGGAAAACCTATATCTTACAAATTAGATGATACTGAAATTATTAAACAATGGGCAGCTCAAATTTGCGAATTAACAGGCTTAGAAAACAGATTAGAAATATAAAAATAGTCAAAAAATCTTTAGTCATCCTGAATTTATTTCAGGATCTAATTAATGTATGATTTGTAATCCACAGTTAAAAAGATGCTGAAACAAGTTCAGCATGACTGAAAAATAATTATATTCTGTAATTGTAACAAAATGTTAAAATGAGTTTCACAAGGCTGAAGTCAAGTTATAATGCTCTATATGATATGATATGATATGATGTGGTGGGGCGGGGCAATTTTATAATTCAAAAATACTTTATATCTATGTAGGTACAAAATATAAAGGTTGTTGTATGAGTTATTATTCTATATCTCCAACATTTGAAGCTTTAAAAAATCACAATATTCATACAGAATCTTATATACAAAGAACTCCATTTAATCCTGTACTTTCTCAACCCTTGAATAGAGATAGTGTTCAAATAAATCAGAATAAGGAAACAGAGCCATCTAACAATAAAAAAAGAAATATATTGTTAGGAATTGGAGCTACAGCTGTCGCAACTTTGGGTGCTATATATGGTGTAAAGAAATACCAAGTTAAAAATATAAAAAATATTCAAAAAGCATTTCAAGAAACATTCATGAGAGATGATATAACGGTTGAACAAACAAAAGAAATGCTAAAGCGATATAAAGAAATTGAAAAAATAAAAGATAGAGAAGAATATATAAAAGCATTGTTTGAAGAAGCAAAGAAAAATTACGGATTTGAAAAAAATCCAATAAAATTAATATTTGAAGATAAAAAAGGTTCAAATGGCTTTTGTAAAGGTGATAATAGTGCAATTTGTATTACTCCGTCATGTTCTCGCTCTCGTATCTTAAATACAATGCATCACGAATTCAGACATGCTAAACAAAATTTATATTCACAACCTGAAAGGTATTTTAGAGACAAATTGAATAATATAATGGATGCATATATTGATAAAAATCAATCTATAACACCTGAAAAAGCTATAGAGTTACTAAGACAAGAAGTAATACCTGAAAAGTATCAAGAATGGGCAAATAAATGTAGAACTGCCAGAGCAAACTATGCAGGAATGGAAAAAGACTTTGTTGCAACTTGGAATAATTTTATGGAAGTTGATGCAAGACAAGCTGGTCGTTCTATAGATAAGTTTGTAAAAGGAAAGGCTTTCACACCAACAGAAACTTTGAAAGAATTATATATGAAAATTCAAACATTTTTCTCATAATACATAATCTTTATATAGATATAAAGATTATGTAAGGAAATCAAGGTTTTGTTATTTTTTACCTTATAATGATAATGTAAAAATACATAATAAATGAGGTTAAAGATATGCAAACAGTTACAGAAATCTTATCAAAATTAAATGATTCAGATAAAAACGAAATTGAAAATATTTTGGTTGATATAGGTACTCCTGCAGTTCCTGAGTTGGTTAATCAATTACAAGTAGGTCGTGGCTTAAAAAGAGGTGTTGTTGCTATGACTCTTATTAGAATTGGTTCTCCTTCTGTTGAATATCTTAAAAAAGCTGCTAATGCTAATAAAGATTTTGAATGGATTGCTGAATATCTTATCTCAGAAATTAATTGTAAAAAAGCTGCATAATTCTTGCAGTATTCAATCTAGAAAAATAAAAACGACCTTCAATTGAGGGTCGTTTTATTATGTATAAACCCCTTCTATTAGCGAAGTATCCGTTATCTTGAGCAAAGCGAAAGATCTCTAACAAGGCTTACAGGAGATTCTTCGTGTACGCAGTACACGAAGAATAACACCCTTTTAAAACTTTTCACAAAAAATCTCAAAATATCCTTGAGGGTGTGAACAAAGAGGACATTTCTTTGGCGCAGATTGTGATATAGTTATATAACCACATTTTCTACATTTCCATTGTGTTTTATACTCTTTACAAAACACACTACCATTTTTTAATTCGGTATATAGTTCATTGTATCGATGTGAATGATGTCTTTCAACTTCAATTACTCTTTCAAACAAGTCGGCAACCTCTTTGTAGCCTTCTTCTTTCGCTATTTGCGCAGAATTTTTATAAATAGTTTCCCATTCATCACGCTCACCTTCAAAAGCTGCTTTCAAGTTTTCTAATGTATTACCCATAAAAAATGGATAATTTGCATCAACAAGTTTTATACCTTTAGGAATATGTTTGTAAAACTGTTTGGCATGCTGTCTTTCGTTCTCTGCTGTATCTAGAAAAACCTCAGCGATTTGTTCATAGCCTTCTTCCTTAGCAACTTTAGAATAAAAAGTATATCTGTTTCTTGCCATTGATTCACCTGCAAACGCATTCAACAACTCGAGTTCTGTTTTAGAGCCTTCTATCATATATTATTACCCCCTTTTAATAATCACTTTATAAGAGGTATATAATAGTTGAGCGTTAGATACTATTCTCCTAGTTGGCTAATATACTTGGCTATACCTTCACCCATAGAAAAACAGCTTGGTATAATTCTAAGTGCAGCTTGAGCCTGAAAATCTGCAGAAATACATCTGCCAATAACAAACAAATTATCATAATCAGCAGAAATCAACGCTTCTAAAGGTAATGTATAGTTCTTTTTCTGCATTTCTAAAACAGAGCTGTTCTTTTTATTTGAATGTATATCAACAGGATAGTTTGAAGTAAGGCAAGGGTTTTCAAACTCTTTTCCACTTCTCAAATCCTCAATAGTATAAACATATTTACCCTTAATTCTCCTTGAAACTCTTACTCCAAGAGAGTTTGCGATTGATGAAATATAAGCATTTTCAAACCCTATTAAATATGTTTTGCAAAAATTTGCAATCCTTAATATGCTTTGTCGCCCTGATTGTAAGGCTTTTGACCTTGCGATAGGGTCTAGAGGGTTTATTTCAGGCGTACAAACGATTCTAGGGGTATTAAAAGCAAGTGCCCCAAACATTCCGGGAACTGTAAACACCTGAAAATAGCTAGTGTCCTTGTATTTAAGGATTTTCTTTTTTACTGCGTCCTCAAAGAATGGTCTTAATGCCCATTTTTTGTCTGTATCCCAAGTGTATGCTGTTGATAAATGAATTTGACCGTCTATAACAGCAGAGGTCGTAACATTTCTGTCTTTATCAAATTCCATTATCCAATCTGAAAATTGTTTTATATTTATTCCACTCATGATGAAACGCAAATTATTTGGTTGAAATTCATCATTTTTGTTTAAAAAATTACAATCGCCGGTTGAGTCTATAATATACTTCGTTTCGATATATACTGATAATATATCAGAGTTTAATTTGACTTTTTTAATGTGATTTTTTTCACAAATTATATCATCTATTTCAGAATCGAATATAACATCAACTTTTGCATGACTCATCATTTCATCTAAGACAATTTTTAATAGCTCAGGATTAAACCACCCCGGGTTGCCGTCCAAGTATGTTGCTTGACCTCCAAGCTTAGATAATCGTTTAGTCAGTTCTTTATAAAAATTGGTGTTATCGCCTGATACTGTATTCATAGCTGGAGTCACAAGAGCAGATGTCATTGTCCCACCCAAAAATGAGTTTTTTTCTATTATTAATGTTTTCAGTCCTAATTTTCCAAGGGTATATGCGCAGGCACAACCTGCTGTACCACCACCTACAACTATCACATCATAATTCATTATCAGAACACCTCTTTTTTGTTTTATTTGAATGAAGTTTTATATATCTGGAAGAACTCATCAAGTTTGATTGTTCCACTTCGCTTTTTCTTCTTTCAAGAATTTGTTCGGCACTGTCTGCCAATGTAAAATCTCTATAGGGAATACCTGCTTTTGTTTTTAAAAGTCCAAGCTCATATTCATTCAAATAATTTTTAATTTTTATTTTATCTTTGGAGGCAATAGTACCTACAAATTTATTATCCTCATTTATTATTTTACCAACAAAATATCCGGATTCAATGAGAGTATTTCTTATTATAACAGAGTTTGTATAAGTTACCAATACTCCGGTTGGAGAGGTTAGCTTATTCAGTCGGGTTAGGAAATCTAACGACCATAGCTGAGGGCACTTATCTGTCGTAAAAGCATCTAAAAATATATAATCGTATGTTTTATTGAGTTTTTGGACAGTTCTTCTCGCATCATCAGGATAAAAATTAAACAAAATATCTCGTTTCGATAAATACCTATAATATATATTATGTAAAAAGAGCCATTTTGAGGGGCTTCCTATGTCTTTATACCCCCTTTTTTGAAGAAATTTGACAAAATTTATCAAATTTTGCTCAAAAAACGGAGAAAATTGACTCTGACTTAAAATATCTTCCAAGAAAAATTCTTCGCCAAATTTTTCATAAAGATTTTTTATAAGAATTATGTTTACCCAATCTTCAATTCTATATTTTTTATACTTACCTTTTTTAACATACTTAGAAAATTTATCATTATCTTTTTGTTTTCTAAAATAATCACATAGTCTGTGATTTGTTTTTAAAAACGGAGATAAACACATTAGACTTTTATTTATATCCAAGCAATCAAAAGTTATTTTTTTATTTTTATTAGCATTTAGAAATGCTTTTGAATTATAACCTAATCCAAAACACACATCTAAAACATTTATATTATCTTTTTCAACAGTCAAAGGACATACAAACTTTTCATAAGCCTCGGTAAGTGCGCCATAGCCTGAGTGATAGATATCATGAAACTCCTCACTATATAATCCGACTGAGCCATCGCCCGTAATATAAGGTAAAAATCCGTCCATATAAAAATTGTATCAATAAATATTATCTACTGCAAAAATGTTAAAATTAGAAAAATATTATTGGAATATATCGAATAGACTTTATATTAGATTATAGGTATATATCGATAAGAACTATCAACAAAAGTTATTTGTATATATCGAATAGAACTCTCAGTAAAATAAAAAATATTTTTCAAAACAATTTAGAAAAATAAAAAAATAAAATTAAAATTCTTAATTAGATTTTCTTTCTTGTTTTGTTTTCTTTTTTGGAGCATTTTTCTTTGCAAATTGTTTTGGTGCATGAGAATAAGATGTTTGAACCCTTTTCACACTATACACATCAGGCAGATTCTGTATAGCTGTCATTACTCGTTTTAGGGTTTCTATATTATCAAGTTCTATACCCAACTCTATTACACCTAAATTAGCCTTAGATTTGGCATTTGCAAAGATAATGTTTGTATTATTATCAGATACTGCACTTATAATATCCTTCAAAAGCCCTGCCTTTTCTGCAGTTTCAACTCTAATACTTGTTGTATAAGTCTTGTCAGTATTGTTTCCTGACCAATGGATATCAATAAGTCTTTCAGGCTCTATATCATCAAGAGTTTTGCAATCTAAACGGTGAATAGTTACGCCTTTTGACCTTGTAACAACACCGACAATAGGTTCTCCTGGTATAGGAGAGCAACAGCGAGCAAAAGAATATAAAAGTCCTTCTAAACCAACAACATCTTTTTTAGAAGCTCTATGTTCTCTACCAATAACAGGCTCTTTGGGTTTTGACGGCTTTTTAAGTTTGTTTATTATCTTATTGGCCGTTGTTTCACCATATCCCAATGCTGCAAATAAATCATCTGCAGATTGGTAATTCATTTGTTTTGCAACTTTTTCAAGTTCGCCTGATTTTACATACTCATCAAATACTTGTTTGGTCAAATCGTGTTCAAGCGTAGATTTACCGAGTTCAATATGGTCTTCTCGTTTATTCTTTTTGAACCATTGACGAATTTTTGATGAAGCTTGTTTTGTTACAACAAAATTTAGCCAACCAAGTTTTGGTGCTTGAACTTTTGAGGTCAAAATTTCAACAATATCGCCGTTTTTAAGTTTTGTATCCAGTTGTGCAATTCTGCCGTTAATCAATGCCCCAACGGTTCTATGACCAACATCTGAATGAATTCTGTACGAAAAATCAACAGGAGTTGCATTAACCGGCAAATCAATTACATCACCGTTTGGAGTGAATGCAAATACTTGGTCTGAGAACAGATCTAATTTAACGGAATTAACATAATCTTCTGCATCAGTTGTATCTTTGTTGTATTCAACAAGTTTTCTCATCCAAGAGAACTGTTTATCTGTATCTGAATTGGCTTTTTGAGAGCCTTTTTCTTTGTATCTCCAGTGAGCAGCAACACCATATTCAGCGACCTCATGCATCTTCCAAGTTCTTATTTGAACCTCTAACGGCTTTTGTTTTGGCCCGATAACAGAGGTGTGCAAGGATTGATACATGTTTCCCTTTGGCATTGCAATATAATCTTTAAAACGTCCGGGGATAGGCTTAAATTGTGAGTGAATCAAGCCTAAAACTTCATAACATTCTTTTTCTGTATCAACAATTACTCGAACAGCAGTAATATCATACAAATCATGAAACTGAACATTTAATCGTTTCATTTTGTTATAAATACTGTAATAATGTTTTGCACGCCCAGTAATTTCGGCCTTAATACCAAATTTTTTAACATCTTGTTTAATTTTTTTGATTAATAGTTGTACTGTTGAATCTCTTTCGGCTTTCTTTTGAGAAACAAGTTGTGCAATTTCATAGTATTTGTCAGGGTGAAGATATTTCAATGACAAATCTTCAAGCTCTGCTTTAATTTTACCTACCCCTAAACGATTTGCTAATGGCGCAAAGATATCAAGAGTTTCCTGAGCAATTCTTTGTTGTTTAGCTGCTGCCATAAAATTTAATGTACGCATATTATGTAATCTATCAGCAAGTTTTAAGAAAATTATTCTAAAATCACTTGCCATAGCAATAAATAATCTACGGAAGTTTTCGGCTTGACGTTCTTCTTTCGATTTGAATTGAAGTTTACCTAGTTTTGTTACACCTTGAACTAAATTTAAAACATCAGTTCCAAATAATTCTTCTATTTCTTCTGGCTGAGTATCAGTGTCTTCTAGAATATCGTGCAAAAAGCCAGCCATTAAAGTATGCGTATCAGCTTTTAAATCCAATAGGATTTTCACAACTTCTACCGGATGAATGATATATGGTTCTTCTGAAACTCGGTATTGCCCTTGATGTAATTTCTTTGCAAATTCAAAGGCTTTCTCTATCATCTGAATATCTTCAGGAGCACGTTTTTGTGCAATTAACTTATTTTTTATATCTGTAAATAATTCTGATTGATCATCCATATTCTAATTATAATACTATATTTGTTAAGGATTGTAAAGTGATGAGAGATTTAAGTATCAATATAATTAACTATTTATTTGGAAATAAACCTCTTTTAGCCGTTTTTTACTTATATGTGTATATAATTGAGTTGTTGCAACATCACTATGCCCCAAAAGCTCTTGAACAACACGCAAATCTGCACCATTTTCCAGCAAATGTGTTGCAAAGCTATGTCTTAAAGTGTGAGGTGAAATATTTTTATGGATTATTTCACCTTGAGAATGAACCAAGTTATATATATCCTGTCTTGTTACAAGACGCCCATTTTCATGTAATAATAAAAATTTTGTATCTAGTTTATTCTTCTTTATAATAAAATCTCTTTCAGGTAAATATTCATTTATTTTAGTTATTGCTTTTTCTCCGATTGGAACTAACCGTTCTTTACTCCCTTTACCCAAACAAAGAACATACTTTGCTTTCAAATTAATATCAGCTATTTTTAAATTAACTAATTCAGAAACTCTAAAACCACAACTATATAATAATTCTAAAATTACAGCCTCAAGTTTAGACAAATCATGGGATAAAATTTCTTCAATATCTTTTAAAGTCATAACTTTAGGAAGTTTTTTAGGTCGTTTAGGTAGTTCTATTAACTGTGCAGGGTTATTCTTTGCATTATTTGTTATGCAAGCCCATTTAAAGAATGATTTTATAGAAGATATCTTTCTTGTAATACTTGTTATCGCATAATCATTTTCTTTTAAATATCTTATATAACTGCTTATATCATGTCTTGAAATCTCATCTAAGTTGTTTTTTGCTGAAAAATATTCAAGAAAAAATTCAACATCTCGCCTGTAAGCCTCAATAGAATTGGGTGATAAACCTTTTTCCAGCTCAATAAATTCAAGGTATAAAGATAAGAGTTCAAACATACTTTTATATTAACATACTTTGTAATATAATTTACTATAATAAAGGAGAGTGTACTTGTGAACGAAAAATTTCATTTTATAGCCATTGGTGGTGTGGGAATGAGCGGACTTGCCAAATATCTTATACAAGAAGGGTACGAGGTCTCAGGTTCTGACATTAGTGAAAGTAAATATGTAGCCCAACTAAGAGATTTAGGAGCAAAAATATATATAGGACACTCAAAAGAGAATGTTCCTGAAGGTGCGATTGTGGTTATTAGTTCTGCAATAAGAATGAATAATCCCGAAGTCGTAAGAGCTAAAGAACTTGGCTGTAAAATTTTGCATCGTTCTGATGTTTTAGCCTTCGTTTCTGATTCAGATAAAAAGTTTATCGGATTTGCAGGCACGCATGGTAAAACAACAACAAGTGGCATGACTTCATATGTAATGGAAAAAGCTGATTTTCACCCTTCTTTTGTTGTTGGAGGATTTGTTCCTTATTATCATACAAATGCAGAATACGACAAAGACGGGAATATTTTTATTGCAGAAATGGACGAAAGTGACGGAACACTTGTTAAATATTCTCCTGATATCGTTGTGGTGAATAACCTTGAAGCTGACCACCTTGATTTTTATAAAAATGGTTTGGATTCAATCATAGAAACCTTCCAAAAGCTATTTATGAACTTAAAAACAAATGCAAAAATCATAATTAATAATGACAATGCAGGGAATTTAAAACTTAGAGGATATGATTTTATTACATTTGGTATAGATGAAGCTGAATATATGGCAAAAAATATAAACTTTGCTAACGGTTATTCAACTTTTGATATTTACCATAATAATGAAATTTTACTTGAAAATGTAAAAATCATTATCCCGGGGGAACATAATGTATATAACACATTGGCTGTTGTTTCAGCATTAAATGAAGCTGGTATTGATGTTAATAAAATAAAAGAACATTTGGCGACCTTTACAGGTATGGGGCGCCGTTTCCAAAAGATGTTAGATCTTGGTGAAATACCTGTTTATGATGATTATGCTCATCACCCTACAGAGATAAAAGCAACTTTAACTGCGATGAAATCATTTACAGACAGAAATGTAGTTGCAGTATTCCAACCTCACAGGTATTCAAGACTTGAAAGTTTATGGAATGATTTTAAAGATGCTCTAAAATCTGCAGACAGGCTTATTATTACTGATGTTTATGCAGCTTCGGAAGATAAAATTGAAGGTATAAATTCTGAAAAATTTGCTTCTGAAATCAACGGTGCAGAATACATTTCCGGCTCTATCCAAGAGGTTGCAGATAAACTTTTACCTACCCTTAAAAACAATGATGTCGTTATCGGGCTTGGTGCAGGTACTATTACAAATTTGGCTAAATGCCTTAAAACAGCGAAAGAGGTATAACATTGGCTATTGAATGTAAAGAACCTGACTACTTTCAAAGTAGGTGGAATTGTTAAAAAGATTTATTTTCCTGAATCTCAAGGTGAATTTTTAAGTATAATGCGTTCAGAAAAGAATCCGATTGTACTTGGTGCTTGTTCAAATGTATTGTTCTCATCTCAAGGCTGTGATGAAACAATAATTTGTACTTCTAAAATGAAACACTTAGAAATCCGAGGAACTAAAATAATCGCAGAATGTGGCGTAAGAGGCGCTTTGTTAGCCCAAAAAGCTCACGAAGCAGGTCTGTCAGGTTTTGAATTTATGATTGGCTTCCCGGGCTCTATTGGTGGAAATATTTTTATGAATGCAGGTGCTCACAGTCAATCAATATCTGATACTTTAACAATGACTTGTGTATATGATAAAGAAAAAGACGATATAATTTATCTTAATAAATCTCAAATGGATTTCGGTTACAGGCATTCAGTTCTTCAAAACAACAAATACATTGTGCTAGGTGCTGAATTTGATTTAAGAAAAGAATCCCCTGATAAAATCAAAGAATTAATGGAAAGAAATCTTGAGTTTAGAAAGAATATACAACCATCTTTGGCTCATCCTAACGCAGGAAGTGTGTTCAAAAACCCTGAGCACGATTCTGCAGGAAGATTATTAGACAAAGCCGGAGTAAAAGGGCTTGATATGCCAAATGCTGCAGTTTGGGAAAAACACGCAAACTTTATTGTAAATAAAGGGAATGCAACATCTCAAGATATACTTGAATTAATGCTGTTAATGTATAACAAAGTTAAAGAAACTTATACAATAGAATTAATTCCAGAAATAAGATATATTGGAAAAATGAATAAACGTGAGGAAGAAATATGCAAGGAACTATACAAAAAGACGCAAAAATAGCAGTTTTATGTGGAGGTATGTCATCAGAAGCTGAAGTCTCAAGACGTTCAGGCAAAAACTGTTACGAAGCATTATTAAGACTTGGGTATAAAAATGCAAAGTTAGTTGAAGTTACAGAAAATATTGCTAAGGATTTGCAAGGTTTTGATATTGCATATAACGCCTTGCATGGCAAATATGGTGAAGATGGCTGTATTCAAGGTTTGTTAGAGTTGATGAAAATACCTTATACAGGGTGTGGTGTTATGTCCAGTGCAGTATGTATGAACAAAGAATATACAAAAAAAGTTCTATCATCTGCAGGTTTACCTCTAATTAAATCGGTATTGGTAACAAAAGGTGATAACCTGTATGAAAAAGTTAAACCTTTGAAATATCCTATGATGGTAAAACCGGTTTCAGAAGGTTCAAGCCTTGGTATGGCAAAAGTTTCAAACTCAGATGAGCTTGTCAAAGCCGTTTTTGAAGCTTCAAAATACAAACAAGATATTATGATAGAAGAATACTTAGAAGGTGTCAGCACAACCGTAGGTATTTTAGAAAAAGATAACGAACTTGTTGCTACAGAAATTCTTGAATTTCGCACACATACCGAATGGTATGATTACGAAGCAAAATATACAAAAGGTATGACAGACTTTATCATTCCTGCAGAATTATCTGAAGAAATGACACAAAGGGTTAAAGATATTTCTATTCAAGCATTCAAAGTTTGTGGTTGTTCGGGAGTCAGTCGTGTAGATTTCTTGATTACCGAAGATACGCCATATATTCTGGAAGTAAACACAAGTCCGGGAATGACTGATACAAGTGATTTACCTGCTCAAGCTGCAGCAATGGGCATATCCTATGATGAACTTGTAGAGATTATTCTAAGAAGTGCAGGATTAAATAAATAATGTCTGATGAAGAAATAAAGAAAATAAACAAATACAATATAAAACGACGAATTAAACAATCTAAAATGAAAAGAAAAATTCGTCATACTCAGCGTAAAATCAGAACATTAAGAGTTATGCTTAGACTTTTGATGATTATTGGTTTATGTTTTCTTTGTTATCACATTATTTATATGAAAAGCTGGAGATTACCTCAAGATACTTTTTCAAAACTGGATAGTCCGTCTTTGAAAATTTCCAATAATAAGATTGTACCGTCATATAAGATTTTGGCTGCTATTCGTCAAATAGAGATACCAGACAAGGCTATTTTCTTGATAAGAACTGATGAAATTAGACAAAGTATTCTTAAAATAGACCCTATTCAAGATGTCTATGTCAGACGCTTTTGGTTCCCAGCAAGGCTTGATATTATTATAAAAGAGCGAGTTCCTGCAATACTTATTGCCCCGAATGAAAAAGTAGCACCTATTGCATACTTTACTCGTGACGGCAAGTTAATCGGGCATGAGTATATGCCATTGAATGTAAATTATAAAACAATAAAAGTTCTTGCTTATTGTACAAAAGATGACGATTACAGGAAATGGGATATTAAAAAGCAAAACTTTGTAAGAAAACTGGCTCGTACTGTTGAATTTTATTCATCAGAACCTATTGAGTATATTGATATGAGAAATCCTTCTGATATTTATATCAAGATAAAACCAGTATTATTGAGATTAGGGCCTGTAGATGAGGTATCATTAGAGGAGAACGGCAAGAAACGGCTTTCAAGACTTCCTTCGTTGCTTCCTCAAGTTAAGTTGCTTGATAAAAATATCAAATATTTAGATTTGAGATGGGATAAGGTAAATTATTTAAAACTAAACAATTAGATTAAGGGGTTATAATGTTTGAATCACTATCTGACAGATTACAAAATATAATAGCAAATACAACTAGAGAAAAAGAACTTACACAAGAGAATATGAAAGATGCACTTAGAGAAATTCGTCGTGCATTATTGGAAGCTGATGTAAACCTTAGAGTGGTAAAAGCTTTTATTTCAAGTATCAAAGATAGAGCAGAAGGTGAAAATGTTTTGCAAGGTGTTAATCCTTCTCAACAACTTGTTAAAATTGTTCATGACGAACTGATTAACCTTTTAGGTAAAGATGTATCACCTCTTAATACAACAGGACACCCAAATCTAATAATGATGTTAGGACTTCAAGGTTCAGGTAAAACAACTTCATCAGCAAAACTGGCAGTAAAGTTGAAAAAAGAAAACAGAAATCCTTTATTGGTTGCGTGTGATGTTTACAGACCTGCTGCGATTACTCAGTTAAAAACACTTGGTGAACAAATAAATATTGAAGTGTATTCGGAAGAAGGCAATACAAATGTTCAATCTATCGTTGAGCATGCAATAAATTATGCTAAAGAAAACGGCTATAATACGCTTATTCTTGATACTGCAGGGCGTTTACAAATTGATACCGATATGATGGCAGAACTTCTTTTGATTGACAGAATCTTTAATCCACAAGAAAAATTGTTGGTTATTGATGCTATGACAGGTCAAGAAACCGTTAATGTCGCAGAAACCTTTGATTCACAATTAAACTTAACAGGTCTTGTACTTACAAAACTTGATGGTGATTCAAGAGGTGGTGCTGCACTTTCTGTTGCATATTGCACTAAGAAGCCTATCAAATTGACAGGTACAGGTGAAAAGTTAAATGCTTTAGAAGATTTTTATCCTGAAAGAATGGCCACAAGAATCCTTGGTATGGGTGATATTGTTTCTCTTGTAGAAAGAGCGCAAGAAGTTTTCGATGAAAAAGAAGCTAAAGAACTTGAAAAGAAAATGGAAAAGGCTGAATTTTCTTTCAATGATTTCTTGAAGATTCAAAAACAAATGAAAATGCTTGGCTCATTTGACCAAATTTTGGGTATGATACCGGGAATGAATATTTCAAAAGATGATAAAGAAAAGATTTCACACGAAGGGGAAAAACAGTTCAAGAGAATTGAAGTTATGATTCAAAGCATGACTCCTCAAGAAAGAAATCACCCTGAATTGATGAACTCAAGCAGAAAAAGACGTATTGCAGAAGGTTCAGGAATTTCTATACACGATTTAAACATCTTCATTAAACAGTTTGAACAAATGCGAACAATGATGAAGGGCATGTCAGATATGAAAAAAAGCTTCGGTAAATTTAAAGGTATGAATCCGACTTTGGGCATGAAGAAGATGATGCAAACAATGAGAAGATTCAGATAAAACAAGAATCTTCACTATTAGTTATGTTTGTGTTTCAATAATAATAACCGATTAGATAATATAGGAGAATTTTATGAAGGTAGAAGAAAGAACTTTTGTTGCTATTAAGCCTGACGGTGTAAAAAGAGGTTTAGTAGGAAAAATTTTAAGCAGATTCGAGGACAAAGGTTTTAAAATTATAGCTTTAAAGTTACTTCAAGTAACTCCTGAACAAGCGGCAGCTCACTATGAAGAACATTATGGTAAACCATTCTACCCAAGATTAGTTCACTATATTACAAGTGGCCCTATCGTTGCTATGGTTGTTGAAGGCTACAATGCAGTTTCAAGCGTTAGACATTTGGTTGGTGCAACAGATCCTTCTTCTGCTGATGTTGGAACTATTAGAGCCGATTTCGCTCAAGTAAAAGAATATAATGTAATTCATGCTTCTGATTCTGTAGAAAGTGCAGAAAGAGAAACTAAAATCTATTTTAATGATAATGAGTTATGTGATACTTGGTCAAATATGCTTGAAATGCTAATTGCAGAAGAAGAAAACCAAGGAGTTTAGTTAAGGATTTGTAATGCAAGAAAAAGATTATTTTAGTTACGAACTTGAACATGTAGATTCAAAAACAGGTGCAAGAGCCGGAACATTGCATACTCCTCATGGTGATATAAAAACTCCGATATTTATGCCTGTCGGTACAAATTCTACTGTTAAACTTGTAACTAATCATCATTTATATGAGTCAAAAGCTCAAATTATTCTTGCAAACTCTTATCATTTACACCTTAGAGCAGGTTCTGAATTGGTCAGAGATTTTGGTGGTATCCATGGTTGGATGAACTGGGATAAGCCTGTATTGACAGATTCTGGTGGTTTCCAAGTCTTTTCTCTTGCTCATTTGAGAAAAGTTACAGAAGAAGGTGTTGAATTTAGAGATCCAAAAGACGGTAAAAAGCACTTTATCTCACCGGAAGTTTCTATGGAAATACAACAAAATATCGGTGCAGATATCATAATGGCATTTGATCAATGCTCACCTTATCCTTGTGATTATAAAGATGCAAAAGCAGCTATGGAGAGAACCCACAGATGGTTAGAGCGCTGTATAAAAGCTAAAACAAATCCAAAACAAGCGTTGTTCCCTATTTGTCAAGGCGCTTTTGACAAAGACTTGCGTAGAGAAAGTGCAGCTTTTGTTTCAAATATCGATGCTGTCGGATATGCTATAGGTGGATTGAGTGTTGGTGAACCAAAAGAAACAATGAATGAATTTGTTGAATTTACGGCACCTCTCTTACCCCATAACAAGCCTAGATATCTAATGGGTGTCGGTACACCTGAAGATTTATTAGACGGCATAAAACGAGGCGTAGATATGTTTGACTGCGTTCTTCCGACAAGAAACGCAAGACATGGTTCTTTCTTTACCTGGGAAGGCAAAAAACAAATTAAAAATGCACAATATCAAAAAGACGCATCACCTTTAGACGAGAAATGTGATTGTTACGCTTGTAAAAATCATTCAAAGGCTTATATCAGACACTTGTTTAAATGTGGTGAAGGTACTGCTCAAGCATTATTATCAATCCACAATATTACATTCTTGGTTAAATTCTCTCAGCTTGTACGCCAAGCTATCTTAGAAGATAGATTTGAAGAATTTTATAACGAGCATTATCAAAACTTTATTAAGTAATGTTAAAATTTTATGACATGCTGAAATCTGAGTTTATTTATTTACTTTTTATATACAAAGTGAATACATAAATTAGGTGGTAATATGAGCGAATCAGGTGCAAACTTTGGTTCTACAATGCAGCCAACAAGTGATTTAAAGAAACCGTTTAAAACAGCAGAAGAACTAAAAAATGCAAATACAGATGTAAAAACATATCCTTCCCTTGAAGCACAAAAGCCTAAAGGGATAAAAGCAGTTTTGTCATTGTTTATGACAAGAAAAGAAGCCGAAGCTGCAGGAGTTGAGACACTAAACTTATTTAATCAATTTAATTTTAACGAAGGAAGCAGTTCGTATATTGATTATGTTGAATTCGGCAAATATGAACATGGCGATAAAAAAAGTAAAGTCAACAAAGACAAATTGAAGCAATTCAACAATTTAAAACCTGAAGAACAATTACGACTTTTTACTAAGCACGCATTTAAAGAAGTTGGGACGAGTGACCAATTAACAAAAATCTTTAAAACTGCAAGAAAAAATAATAAAAAGCAGGATTTACAAAGTCTGGCTCAAAATAAATATAACTTAGATTTATCGCAATACAAGACAAAAGAAGAACAAACACAAGCTCTTGTAAATGCTATTAATACAAAATACAGCACTAATACAACTGATAAAAAGTCTGTTTATATTGCAAATCTTGAGAGATTACGAGCAGGCAAATTTACTGAGGTTGAACGAAAACAACTTAACGGCAAGAAATCTATAAAAGATGAAGAACAACTGCAAAAATATGCCGAAGCTGCAACAAACAAAGAGCAAATTCTGGAATTGGCAGAACTGTTTGCAAATGGTGATAATGATGCTAAAGAAGCATTAATCAGAACTATAGGCAGTTATAATTCCGATGTTCAAACAGGTATCTTAGGTATTGGTATTTTATCAGCCGAAGACAAAAATACCAGAGAACTATTTGCTACAACATTAGCTGACCAAAAGGATATCAAACTTACAGATAAGAACCAAAAATTGTTTGATTATTCTATCTCTGTTTTAATGAATAATGTTGATGCACAAAAAGGCATACAGTTCTATACTAATGCATCTCACTTTGAAACAAAAAGTGCTCAAACAAGTGCATTTATGAACTATGACGCAGTTCAACAAAGCAAAGTAGAGCGAGGTGAAATTACACAACAAGAATATAATGATAACTATGCAAATCAATATGCTGCATCAGCTCACAAGTTGGAAGAAGCATCAAAGGCATATAAATATGTTATAGACAATTCAAATGATGACAACAGAGAAGGAGCTATGAGTACATTAGCTTCAACAGCTTATGACATTAAGGATTCTTCCGAACGAGATAAAGCTATTGAAAACTTAAAAAGTTCTGAATACTATAATTATAAAACTTCTGAAAAACTTGATGAAAGCGCTCAAAAATATTTAGCTGACAAAGCTAATAATGATTCAAGCAATAATGTTGTTTCACAAAAACTTCAAAACCAAACATATCAAACAGTACCTACGATTTACAACAAGCAAGATATTTCAGATACTATTTCAAAAGTAATTACAAGTGGTGATGAACCTGCGACAAACGAATTGATTGAACATACTTTTGATAATTTGAATGAGAAAAACGGTACAACACCAAAACGTCAGCGTATCGGGATAAGTCAAGGAGTTCAAATGTTAAATGAACTTATTAAAGATGATAAATTACAAGGCAGTGTTCATGAAGCAAAAGTCCTTAATAAGTTAAAAGCATTATCTACACCGACATTAAGAAATTTGTTTATAAAATTAAACAGTAAAACACAACAATATTTTATTGACAAAAAGATTATTAGCTACAGTGATTTAGAATTTCTGACTCGAAGTGACGAACGAATGTTATCACAAAGAATACAAGATAACTTGGAGAAACATAAAGAAGAAAAATATCAAAACGAAATGGAAACTATTTCTTAACTTTGTTCTCATCAAACCATGCAGAACGTACATATTTGAGCTCTTTTAGTTCCCCATCTTGTTTATATTGAGGTTCAAATATGATTCCAAACGCTTGGCGTTTTTTACCGTGATAGATACCATTCTCTCTTACAATTTTTGTTGCTTCATCATTGTATCGTCTGATAGCTTGCAAGGTTTCATAAGAATTATCAGAACCTTTAGAAGCACTTTTTGCTTCTCCGATTCTTTTAGCATGAATATTAACTTCAGCAACATTCTTCCCCGTTATTATAGATACAATAGCTTTATATTGTCTTTTGTGATATTCATAAAACGAACGTGCTATTGAATATGCTGTATAATCTTTATCACCTTTTTTAAAGGTATCATACAAATCTTTATTTTTTGTTTTTAAATTCTTTGCATCATTTAACTGACGAACCAAATATCGTTCGCATTTTCTGATATTTTTATCATCTACAAGTCGTTTTCCGTCACTTGTAAAAAAATATACATGTGATGCGGATTTAAAATTTAAACTTGAAGTCGAATTATTGTTCATTGTGACCGGTTTCCCAACGGTGATCAAGTCCGGCTTTTGCTTCATTAGCATCAAGTTTAGACTTGACAACATGGCCGGCTAATACAGCTAAACCGACAGCACCTGAAAGGATTTTTCCTCCGATACCTAATGTTTTTGGTGATTTTTTAAAGATATTACGAACTGCAATTACACCGGCAGTTGCAAAACTTGCCACTAAGCCGTATATACTACCTTTTACGGCACCTAAAGCCAGATAGCCATAATCGATAGCATATTTTCTAAATTTAATAAAATTATCTTTTATTTTGCCAGCTGTACTCTTTTGTGAAGCAGAGTCAGGCTTTGAAAAAGTATCACAAGAATCAGCTACTGGTTGACCACATTTCGGACAAATTTTATGTTCACATTTCTCTTGAGGAGAGTTAGCTTTAAAACTTGGAATTGAAGTATTTACTGTAACAGCCATTTTTCACCACCCTACATACATGTATCTTCATATACTCTAACATATGAAATCAAATATTTTTGCTAGTTAGAGGGTCATGATTAACAAAATTTTACATAATTTTGAGCTGTTTATTTATATGTGTTATCATAATAAAATAAAGATATAGATAATTGGGAGTTAATAATATATGAATAGTACAGTTGTAGTTGGTAGAGCCGGTCAAGACGCAGAAATCAAATATTTTGAATCCGGCAAAATCAGAACGACATTTTCTCTTGCGGTAAACAGATGGGACAGCAAAACTAAATCAGAAGTTACAGACTGGTTTAATATTGATGTTTGGGATAAACAAGCAGAGTTTGCAGGTGAATACATTAAAAAAGGTCGTCTTGTAGCTGTTGATGGTCGTATCCAATCTAACAAATGGAAAGATGCTTCAGGCGAAGAAAGAGAACGTTACTTAATTGTAGCAAACAATGTAAGACTTTTAGGTTCAAAGCGAGACGCTGAATAATGATATTTGCAAATCAAATTGGTATTATTGCTGATGATTTAACCGGCGCAAATGACACAGCTTTACAGTTCAAAAAACGTGGAGCTGTTACTCGTATATTATTGGATTACAATAATATCAGCCAAACCTCTACAGAGATGTGCGTATGGGCTTCATCAACAGAATCAAGAAATATTTCACCTGAAGAAGCAGCAAAAAAAGTAGAAACAGCAGTTAAATCAATTTCTACTTCTCTTAATATTGAGCATTTTTATAAAAAAATTGATTCTACAGTCAGAGGCAATATTGCAATAGAAACTCTTACAATGTTGAAAGCCTTGGATATGGACGCTTCTGTTATTATTCCTGCATTTCCTTCAGAAGGCAGAATTACTGTCGGTGGATACCATTTATTGAAAGGTGTTCCTATCGGTAGAACAGAAATGGCAAAGGACCCTCATTCACCAATAATAGAATCACATGTGCCTACTTTATTGAAAAATCAACTCGGTGAAAAGGGTGATTTGGTTGCACATATCGATTTAAAAACTGTTATGAATGGTGCAGGGCCTATATTGATGAAGATAAATGAACTTGTGAAACAAGAGAAAAAACTTCTTGTCGCTGATGCAACATCAATAGTTGATATTGAACAAATTATTTTGGCTATTAACAAATCAGGATTTAATATCTTACCGACAGGTACTGCTGCAGCTGCAACAGTTTTATCTTCTATTTGGTTGCCTGATGAAAATGATTACATACCTTATGTAATCCCAAAACTGCCTAAATTGATTATTTCAGGTTCTGCAACGGCAATTAACAGTAACCAAATTGAGAAATTTAAAAATAGTGACGATTCAGAAGATGTTTATGAAATTGCACTGACTCAAAAGAATATTATAGAAGGCGTTTCAGATGATATGGTTACAAACATTCTTGCGAATCTAAAACAAGATAATACGGTGCTTGTTCATTCTTCATACCTTGTTGATAATTTTGACGGTTTTTCTGATGATTCACTTAATGCAGAACTGACAAAAACAAAGTTTGCAAGTAAAATAACAGACTTTTTAGCAGAATTAACAAAACGGGTTACAGAAGCTAAACAAGTATTATTACTTACTCTTGGTGGTGAAACCTCTTATAAGTGTTGTGCAGCAATAAACGCTATGGAATTAAAACTTTTGGCAGAAGTTGCACCTGCAATAGCACTATGTATTGATACAAACGGCAGATTAATTATCACCAAATCAGGTAATCTCGGCAACTCAAACACCTTGATTGATATTATAAGATATGTAAAACGTCATGAACAACATTTATAATCACAAAATTGCAATTACAACAGGTGATGTAAACGGTATTGGGGCTGAAATAACAATTAAAGCTCTTAACACTCTTGATTTATCACCCAATGATGTTGTTATTGTTTCTAATCCTAAAATATTAGATTTTTACGGAAAACTAAACAAGGATTATGAGATAATAAATATACCTTTTGAAGGTGATATCACCC